>JAATGK010000387.1 GCA_015654715.1 Alphaproteobacteria bacterium | reverse complement strand
TATTGGTAGAACGAGTCGCTCTGACGGCCGCCGACGCGGAAATTGCGCGCCCCTTGCAGGCTGATGCGGGCGCCGGCGATGCCGGTGAGCTTGGTCCTGAGACGCGCCACCACGTCGTCGGTTTGCAGATGGCCGTCGCGCTCGCTTAGAGGCTTGAGCTGAACGAAGACGCTGGCCGAGTTGACGCTGCCGCCGCGCCCGCCGCCGCCGCCACCGCCGGTGAACCCCACCACGGTCTGCACCGCTTGGTCTTTCGCGATGATGTCGACGAAAGAGGCGAACTTTTTCTGCATGAGCTGGAACGAGATCGACTGGTCGGCGCGGATATTGCCCTGCACCTGTCCGGTGTCCTCGCTCGGGATCAGGCTGGTGGGCACCCGGGGAAAGAGGAAAACCGTGATGACGAGCGTGGCGAAGAAACAGACGATCAGCACCTGCGGATTGGCGAGCGCCCAAGTGAGCGAACGCGTATAGACCCGCCGCATTGCTTCGAACGCTCGCTCCGATTGCCTGAGCACCCAGCCGTTCTCCGCCTCGCCGTGCTTGAAATCGAGGTGGCCGCACAGCATCGACGTGGTGGTGAGCGAAACCACCAGCGAAATCGCCACCGAAGCGGCGAGCACGACGGCGAACTCCTGGAACAGCTTGCCGATCGGACCGCCCATCAAAAGGATCGGAATGAACACCGCGATCAGCGACAAGCTCATCGAAATGACGGTGAAACCGACCTCGCCGGTGCCGACCAGCGCCGCCTGGAGACGAGGCATGCCCGCCTCGATGTGGCGGGTGACGTTTTCGAGTACCACGATGGCATCGTCGACGACAAAGCCGGTCGCCACCGTCAACGCCATCAGCGAAAAGATGTCGAGGGTGAAGTGGCAGAGGTACATCACCCCGAAGGTACCAAGGATCGACAGCGGCACCGCCACCGAGGGAATGATGGTCGCCCGCGCATTGCGCAGGAAAAGATAGACCACCATCATCACCAAGAGCACCGAGGCCGCCATGGTGATCTGCACGTCGCGCACCGAGGCACGGATCGAGATGGTGCGGTCGTTGGCGACGTCGACGTGAATGGCGGGCGGCAACGACGCCTGGAGTTGCGGCAGCAACGCCTTAATTTTATCGACCGTCTCGATGATGTTGGCGCCTGGCTGTCGCGTCAGGATCACGAGCACGGCCGGCTTGCCGTTGGCCATGCCGAGATTACGCACATCCTCGACACCGTCAGTGATGGCAGCGACATCGGAAAGGCGCACCGCCGCGCCATTACGGTAAGCGACGATCAGGCCCTGGAAATCGGCCGCCGTGTGGGCCTGATCGTTGACGTAGACTTGGTAGCGCTTGGGCCCGTCTTCGAGCGCGCCTTTCGGCGCATTGGCGTTGGCGGCGCTCAAGGCGGCGCGCACGGTTTCGAGGCCGATGCCGTATTTGAAGAGGGCCCTGGGATTGAGGTCGACGCGCACCGCCGGCAACGACGAGCCCGAGACCTGCACCTGGCCGATGCCGCTGACCTGCGACAGCTTCTGTTGCATGATGGTCGAGGCGGAATCGTAGATCTGGCCCGGCGTCAATGTGCCGGAGGTGAGCGCCAGGATCATCACCGGCTGGTCGGCCGGATTCATCTTGCGATAGGTCGGGTTCGACCTCAGCGCCGCGGGGAGATCGGCCCGCGCCGCCACAATCGCAGCCTGCACATCACGCGCCGCCCCATCGATGTCGCGATTCATGTTGAACTGCAGAACGACCCGCGAGCTGCCGACCGAACTCGACGAGGTCATCTCGTTGACCCCGGCGATGGTGCCGAGATGGCGCTCCAAAGGCGTGGCAACCGTTGAGGCCATGACTTCCGGGCTGGCCCCGGGCATCGACGCCGAGACGAAGATCACCGGCATGTCGACGGACGGCAATGGCGCCACTGGCAACAGGAAGTAGGACACCAGACCGGCCAGCGCGAGCCCCAGAGTCAACAGAGTCGTTGCTACCGGGCGCTCGATGAAGACCTTGGTGATGTTCATGGTGCGCTCGGCTCCGGCGCCTTACCGCGATAGCGGCGGAAACGCCGCACCAGCGTGTCGAAGTAGATGTAGATCACCGGTGTCGTGAACAGCGTCAGCGCTTGGCTGACCAGCAGGCCGCCGACGATGGCGAGGCCCAAGGGATGGCGCAGCTCGGAGCCGGTGCCCGAGCCGATCATCAGCGGCAGGGCGCCGAACGCCGCCGCCACCGTCGTCATCATGATCGGACGGAAGCGGAGCAGCGCGGCCTGATAGATGGCATCGCGCGGCGACTTGCCTTCATGGCGTTCGGCCTCGAGCGCGAAGTCGATCATCATGATCGCGTTTTTCTTGACGATGCCGATGAGCAGAATGATGCCGATGATCGAGACGACGTTGAGGTCGTTGCCGGTGATAATCAATGCCAGCAGCGCCCCGATACCGGCCGACGGCAGCGTCGATAGGATCGTCACCGGATGGATGAAGCTCTCGTACAAAACGCCGAGCCCGATGTAGACGGTGATGATGGCGGCGAGAATCAGCAAGAGTTCGTTGCCGAGCGTCGACTGGAAGGCGAGCGCCGAACCCTGGAAGTTGGTGTTGATCGAAATCGGAAGCTGGGCCTTTTTCTGGGCGCGGCGCACGGCATCGATGGCCGAGCCCAGCGAATGGCCGGGCGCGACGTCGAACGACACGGTGGCGGCAGGGAACTGGCCGAGGTGGTCGTTTTCGAGCGGCGCCAGGCGCTCGTCGACATGAGCAATCGACGACAGCGGCACCTGACCGCCGGCTGATGACGGCAGATAGATGTCGCTCATCGCCGCCATCGATTTCTGCTCCGGCCCGCCGGATTCGAGAATGACGCGGAACTGGTTCGATTGGGTGAAGATGGTCGAGATGATGCGCTGGCCAAAGGCGTCGTAAAGCGCGTTGTCTATTGTTGCCGCGGTGATGCCGAACCGCGCGGCGGTATCGCGATCGACGGTAACGAAGGCGGCGAGCCCCTTGTCGGTGAAATTGGTCGAGATGTTGGCCAGCTCGGGCTGCGCCTGCATGTCCGCGATCAGCTTCGGCACCCATTGATTCAACACCGCGGTGGAGGCGTCTTCGAGCACGAGCTGGTACTGCGCGCGCGAAACGGTGGAATCGATGGTGAGGTCTTGTACCGGCTGCACGAACAGCGAAATGCCGGGCACGCTTTGCGACGCCGCGGACAGACGTGCCAGGACGTCAGCGAAGCTCGAACTGCGCTCACTCTTGGGCTTCAGGTTGATCAGCATCCGGCCCGAATTGAGCGTGGAGTTGGTGCCGTCGACGCCGATGAAGCTCGACAGGCTGTCGACGTCGGGATCCTTCAGGAGTGCGTTCGCGAGCGCTTCCTGGCGCGTCGCCATCTCGGCGAAGGAAACCGTCGGACCCGCCTGGCTGATGCCTTGCACGAGGCCGGTATCCTGTACCGGGAAGAACCCTTTCGAGATCACCACATAAAGAAACACGGTGAAGGCAAGCGTGCCGACGGCAACCTGCAGCGTCAGTCGCTGATGATCGAGCACCCAGACCAAGGCGTGGTCGTAGGCGGTCACCAGCCGGTTGTAGTACGCCTCGGACTTCTCCGCGATACGCCCTTGCGGCTTGTCGACGGAGCGTTGGCGCAGCAGCTTGGCGCACAACATCGGCACCAGCGTCAGAGAGACGACCGCTGAAATCAGAATGGTGATGGCGAGCGTCACCGCGAATTCGCGGAACAGGCGCCCGACCACTTCCTGCATAAACAGCAGCGGTATCAGCACCGCGATCAGCGACACGGTCAACGACACGATGGTGAAGCCGATTTCGCCTGCCCCCTTCATCGCCGCGGCGTAGGGCGAATAGCCCTGTTCGAGATAGCGCGTGATGTTCTCGATCATGACGAAGGCATCGTCGACCACGAAACCAGCGGAGATGGTCAGCGCCATCAGCGACAAATTGTTGAGCGAATAGCCGAGGAGGTACATCGCCGCGAAAGTGCCGACGATGCTGAGCGGCACGCTGAGCGACGGGATGAACGTCGCCGAAACGTTGCGCAGGAACAGAAAGATCACCAGCACGACCAAGACCACGGCCAGCGCCAGCTCGAACTGCACGTCGGAGACCGAGGCGCGGATGGTGTTGGTGCGGTCGGT
>JAATGK010000068.1 GCA_015654715.1 Alphaproteobacteria bacterium | reverse complement strand
TTCTCGCGCATGAGGAAGAGGATGGTGAAATTGCCCACGCCGTAGGTAATCATCTGGGTGGCGCCGCCGCCGAGCGCGACAAGCAGGAGCGGTTTGTGCGTGAAGAAATTCGTCAACGTCGGGAGAAAGCGCGCCTTGTTCTTCTTCATTTCCTCGTCCGAGATGCCGTCCAGACCACCGCGACGGGGTTCTTTCACAATGACGAGAACCCCGATCACCGCGATAATGCCGAGGGCTCCGAGGGCTTGGAACGCAAGTTGCCAGCCGAACGCGGCGGCGATGGACGCACCGAAGGCAATGGCCAGTGCCGCACCGATCGGCAGACCGAGATTGTAAAGCCCGAGCGCCATTCCGCGCCGGCCAGGCGGAAAATAGTCGGAGATGATCGCGTAGGACGGCGGAACACCGCCGGCCTCGCCGAAACCAACCACAATGTACGAAAGGGCAAATTGCACATAGCCGACCGCAAAGCCGCAGGCCATCGTCGCCGCGCTCCAGATCGCGCAGGCGCATGCCAACACTTTGGACCGGCTGGTCCTATCGGCGAGGTATCCAATGGGAATGGAAATAAACGTGTAGAAGAGCGCGAAATAGAACCCGGTGATAAGCCCGAATTGCCCGTCTGAAAGATGCAGGGAGTCCTCGATCGGCTTGGCAAGGATGGTCGGCAGCAGCCGACACAGGAAATTCAGGATGTACACGAACGACAGCATGGCAAGGACGATCCATGCACGACGTCCGACGGCGGCGAGTTTTGGAGCCGACGAATGAGTGACCGGCGCCGATGGTGTGTCTGTCATCCGGCTTTTTCTCCCGTTTCACGGCTCTCGCGCCGAAGCGCACGCGCCAGCATAAAGAAAACAAATATGGCCGCTGCGTAGAACGCCACGCAGCTGTAAAGGGCAATCCGCAGCGAGTGATCGGGCGACCAGGTGCGGAAGAAGTCGCTGGCCGCGCCCACGTAAGTTGGCCCGAGACCGAGACCGATGAAATTCATCACCAGCAGCAGCAAAGCGCCCGACATGACGCGCTGATCCGGCCGCACCTCCTGCTGAACGAGCGTGACGGTGGACGACAGATAGGGGTAGTTCAGGAACATCGTGACGGCGAGGAGCCAGCACGACGTACTCCAGGACGGCGATGAGACGAAGGCGATATAGAAAGGGACAGCAAAGACCAGCGATATTGCCGGAATCACGGCATAAGCCGCTCTCGAGCGCTTGGTGAAGCGGTCGATCAGCGTGCCGGTAGCGATCATACTTCCCGTCATTCCGAAAAATGCGACCAGAGAGTAATAGGCGGCAACATTGCCGAGCGTCATGCCCTTTTCACGCATGAGAAAGAGGACTGCGAAATTCTGCAGCCCATAGGCGATAAGCTGGGTGATGCCGGCGCCAAGCGCAGCGAGCACGAGGACCGGCCGTGAAAAGAACATCACGAAGGTTTCCCAGAAGGTCGACTTGCGTGCCGCTTGAGCCGACACGGGATCCATCCCGCCGCGAGGGGGCTCACGCACGATCAGAAGTGCCGCGACCGCCGTAAAAATGCCGGCGCTGCCGAGCACCACAAAAGCGTAACGCCAGTTGAAGGCCGCGGCGATGGACGCGCCGAAGGCGACACCTAGCGCTGCGCCGATCCCCGGGCCGGTGTTGTAGATGCCGAGCGCCGTGCCGCGGCGCCTGGCCGGAAAATAGTCGGAGATGATCGCGTAGGATGGCGGCACGCCGCCGGCTTCACCGAAGCCGACCGTCATGCGCAAGATGGCAAACTGCAGGTAGTTGATCGCAAGGCCGCAGCCCATCGTCGCCCCGCTCCAAATTGCACACGCGAGCGCCAGTACCTTGGATCGGCTGGTTTTGTCGGCGAGGTACCCGACGGGAATGGAGATAAAGCAGTAAAAAAGTGCGAAGTAAAAGCCGCCGATCAGGCCGAGTTGGCCGTCTGAAATGTGCAGCGTGTCCTGGATCGGTTTGGCAAGGATGGCCAACAACTGGCGGTCCAGAAAGTTCAGGACGTAGACGAAACACAGCATGCCGAGAACAATCCAGGCACGCTTTCCGGGGATTTCGTTCGACGTAGCAGCGTTGAGCGTCGCGGTATGGTGCACGGCCATGGCTTACCGACCACGGACGTTGCGACGACCGGCGGCGAACCGTTTAGCAAAACGGACACTATTACTAGCAGCACCCGGCGCGATAAGCCGGGCGGCGGTACACTCCCACACGACGCCCCTCCCTGGGGATAATGTCGCTCGTTACCAGCGACTATTGCGGGCAGCATGACGCCAACCTCGGCGAAGTGTCAATACTCACTCACGATAGGATGAATGTTTGTCCGCGGCCAAATTCGAATTGCTACAATTTAGTCGAACCGAACAAACGGACAGATCCGCGAAGGCCGTCGCGCGGCGGCGATCACACCGATGAACATTCTGCTGTCGGGTCGCTGATCTGTGGCGGATTCCGTGGCAGTCATTTCAGTCTGCGACGTGGTATCCGGCATCGACATAAGCCGTATTACCGGTGATGGAACGGGCGCCGTCACTCACCAGGAATGCCGCAAGGCTGCCGACGTCATCGATGGTCACAAGACGATGTTCCGGTGTGCGCGCGGTTGCCCGCTCTATCATTGAGTCGAAGTTTTTGAGTCCGCTTGCCGCGCGCGTACGCAGCGGCCCCGGCGAGATAGCATTGACGCGGATATGCTTGCCGCCGAGTTCGGCCGCCATGTACCGCACGCAGCTTTCGAGGGCGGATTTTACCGGCCCCATCAAATTGTAGTCCTTAACGGCTTTTTCGGCGCCGTAATACGATGCTGTAAGCAGACACCCACCGTCGTCCATAAGCGGTTCGGCCAATTTGGCCATGCGGAGAAAGGAATGGCAGGAGATATCCATTGCCACGGCGAAACCTTCTGCCGAGCTGTCCACCAAGCGGCCATGCAAATCATCGCGTGGCGCGAAGGCGATCGAATGCAGGATAAAATCGAGCCGGCCCCATTTCTTCTTGACGCGGTCAAACACGGCTTCGAGTTGGCCGGGCACCCGTACGTCGAGAGGGGCAATTATGGGTGCACCAAGTTCTTCGGCCAACGGGCGAACGTAGGGCTCGGCCTTACCGTTCAGATAAGTGATTGCGAGATCGGCTCCGTCGTGACGAAAAGCTTTGGCACAGCCGTAAGCGACGCTGTCCTTGTTGGCGATGCCGACGACAAGGCCCTTCTTCCCAGACAGTGACATGCATATATCTCATGTTGGAGAACAGCGACCGCGATAGCGTGAGCGCGGCAAACGCACCTAGCACGACGCGGCGGTTTTATCTTTGGCAACATGGTGTTGACCGGAATATTTTGTCAACATTAATTTTCTCAATAGTGAATATGTTTCGACCGATTGATTCGACAGACGGCTGTTAGGATTGCCCCGGAACCAGCGCCACGTCAGGCGGCACGCGCCTTTGTCAGGATGGTATTGACGTAAGTTTCGGTACGGTGCCAAGCGGCGGCTGAAGCGATCATTTCCTCGATGCCGCGATGCGGCGCCCAGCCGAGAAGCGCACGGGCCTTGGTCGAGTCGGCGATCAACGTCGCCGGATCGCCGGCGCGGCGCGGCACGACACCAGCTACGAAATCGGGACGGCTTAACACTTTGCGCGCGGCCGCAATGATTTCGTTCACGGAATAGCCGTCACCGCTGCCGAGATTGAAGACATTGGTAGCACCGCCGCCGATCAGATAGCGCAACGCCAGCACATGGGCATCGGCGAGATCGAGCACGTGAATGTAATCGCGCACTGCGGTGCCGTCACGGGTCGGATAATCGGTGCCGAACAGCTTGAAGCCCGCCTTGAGACCGAGTGCATCCAGCAGCGCCGCGGGGGAATCGATCAGCGGCAGCACAATACGCGGGATGACGTGGGTTTCGGGATAATGCGTCTCGCCAAGACCGGCCTCGGGCGCGGCGCCGGCGACATTGAAAAAACGCAGCGCCACCGAGCGGACACCGGGGATCGCGCGCATCGCCTCTTCGGCATCGAGTTTGGACTGGCCGTAAGGGTTGATTGGCTTCTTCGCGGCGGTTTCAGGGATCGGAACGTCCTCCGGTTCGCCATAGACCGCAGCGGTCGAGGAAAACACGATGTTGCCGACGCCGTTCTTCGCAATGGTCTCGAAAAATATTCTCGCCTTGTCGCGGTTGTTGGCGAAGTACATCTCGGGTTTGGCGACCGACTCTCCCACCTCGATGAAGGCCGCAAAATGCAGCGCCGCGATGGGCTTGAATTCATCGCACACGGCCGCGACGAAAGCCGCATCGCCGATGTCACCCTGGCGGAAAGGGCCTGACTTCTCGCCGGCCCAGCGATTACCTTTGACCAGACTGTCGAGCACGATCGGCGTGAAGCCGGCCTGTTTCAGAGTGTGTGCGACGTGACTTCCGATATAACCGGCCCCGCCGGAAACCAGGATATTGCCCGCATCAGGCTGCATGTTCGGATTCTGCCTCATTAACTGCATAGGTGGAAATTAGATTAGCTTCGGGATTTTCCTTGGCAATAAATTTCCACCAGGCGATGACTTGATCGCTCGGCAGCAACGCGATGATGGTGCCGCCGAAACCGCCGCCGCACAGCCGCGCCGCTCGAATGCCGTGGCGGCCCGAGGAGTCGACCAGGGCGTCGATCTCGAGGATCGAGCATTCGAAATCGTCGCGCTGCGAGATGTGGCTTTGGGCAATCAGTTCCGCCTGGCGGCCGGCGCCGCCCTTTTCGAGCACGCGCAGATTCTCCGTGATGACATAACGGGCGTGTTTGGCAACGGCGGGGCGGAGCTTGCTGAGAAGCGGCAAGTCGCCATAACCCAACCCCGTCCCACAAGTCCGAGAAAGACCATAGCCGCAACGCGATTGCAGAGCCGAATGTGCGCGGTACCTCGCAAAGGAGCCGGACGAACGAGCGCCCAGAAGATGTGGCTGATATTGGAGGATCGAACGAACCTGAAACGGGCGGCTGCAAAACCCGGCGTAAACCGAGTGTAAAAACCGCCCTCTGGATCAGGAAAACGCAAGAAAAAGGTTGGTGCACCGGGCAGGAGTTGAACCCACGACCCCCAGATTCGTAGTCTGGTGCTCTATCCAGCTGAGCTACCGGTGCCGCGTTTAGGGCGGGCAACCTATTCATCAGCGAGGACAAATGCAAGTGATCCGCACGGCCATGACGATTCGTCGCCAAATTGGCACCTGGTTACCAATTAACCGCCAGGAATCTCCCCAGAAAGCCGCAGTCTGCGCCCTTGTCCTAGCGCTTGCCGGTGGATAAGACTTCACTGGACCTTGCGCCCCAACAGCGCAGGCGGGCTGGATGTCTGCGAGGCGGGTGCCTGGGCGGACTTGGAGAGCTGCAATGACAATGAAATTGGCCGGGCGGGCTGCGATTTCAGGCGCTTCGTCGCGCATCTTGGGGGCCTTGGTGCTGATTGCATCGATCGGTTTGGCTGGCTGTTCGGACGTCGATTCGATGCTTTTCGGTGATTCGGGAACCGAACCGGATTCGACCGGTCCGGCGGCCTCCGGCACGCCGTCGCCGTCCAGCACCCCGATGCAAGCCAACGTCCCGGTTGTGGGTCCGTCAACCGGCCTTGGTCCGATTGCAGCGATCACACCGGTCACCATCGAGCCTGGTTCCGATACGGGAACCGCAGTCGGCAAGACTGTCGCCGGCCTCCGGTCGCAGGTTTCGGGCGTGCAGAGCTCACTGCAGACCAATGCTCAGCGCTACAACGAGCTGAGGGGCTCGGGCGCCTCCGCCACCGGCAGCTACTATGAAGCCCGCGCCCGCATCACCAGCCGGCTGCAGATGGGCACCACCCGCGGCAACCCGGAACTGGTCGCCGAATGGAACCGTGCCCAGACCGCCCTCGACCAGCTTTCGGCCAACATCAACAGCCTCAATGCGCTCGGCAGTGCGGTCGCCACCGACGCCAACACGGCGCATTCGGCGCTCGACCGGATTGGGATCACCTTCAATGTCGCCGGCGCGGTCGATGAAGACCATCGCCAGTTGTCGGTGTTGCAGGACGAAACCAATCAGACCGTCGTGCTGATCGACCGCTTGATGACCCAGGTCTCGGCCGACATCCAGCGCCAGACCGCTTATGTCGCCAACGAACGCGCCAACCTGACGACGCTCGCCGCCGCCATCAAGAACGGCGAGCTCTATGGCGCCGATCTCACGGCCCCGATGTTTGCGACCGGCAGGGCGGGTGCCCGTACCGGTTATGCCGGCGGTTCGGCGCCGCTGGTGACCATCCGCTTCGACAAGGCGAATGTCGATTATCAGCAGATCCTCTACGCGGCGCTTTCCCAGGCGCTGCAGACCCGCCCGGGCGCAGCGTTCTCGATCGTTGCCGTGTCGCCGACCAGGGGTACCGTGACGGCAGTCCAACTGGCCCAGACGGCCGCCCAGCACCATGCTCAGGAAGTCCTGCGCTCGATGACCGACATGGGCGTGCCGGCCTCGCGCCTGACGGTGGCTTCGCAGACCGACCCCGGCATCTCCTCGAACGAAGTCCGGGTGTTCGTGCGCTAACCCGGCAAACCAAGCTTCAAGCAGCGGCGGTCAGGATGTCCTGGCCGCCGTTTTGCTATGTAGAAAAGGTATCGCGATAGCTGCGATAGAGGCCCAGCGTTTCGGCCTCGTAGACCCCCCGGGCAATGGCGCGCGCCAGCGTGTCGGCGGCGAGCGATCCCAGCTCCAGCACCGCCAACGGCCGCGGGGCGGCAATCGGACGGCGCCTGGTCGACAGGGCATAAACAAGGTCGCCGTCAAAGGGCGTATGGACGGGGCGCAGCGCCCGCGCAAAGCCGTCGGCAGCCATGATGGCGAGCCGCTTCAGCTCAATGCGGGTGAGATCGGCATCGGTCGCCACCACGGCGATGGTGGTGTTGGTGCCCGGCTTGACCGTATCTTTCATATCGGCAGGTAAAGCGCTGTCGAGGTGGACGTTTGGCTTGGGGCGGCGGCCACCGAATTCCCCGTCCTGTTCGAAGGCCCAGGCCCAGAAGGCGTCACTGCCGCTGATCACCGGCGAACCAACCGCGTTGACCGCCACCAAAGCACCGACCGTGATCCCGTCGTCACGCACCACTGAGGCACTGCCGAGACCACCTTTGTAGGCACCCGCGGCCGCCCCCAACCCCGCCCCGGCGTTGCCGAGCTTGAAATCGAGCCCCGCCGCCGCGGTTGCGGCTTGGCCGAGCCGGCGATAGGGCGGATCATCGCCCCAGTTCTTGTCGCCGCCACTGGCGAGATCGAACAGAATGGCGCCGGAGACAATCGGCACCCGCGGCAGGCCGGGCGCGATTTGGTAGCCGCGCCCCACGTTCTGCAGGTGTGCCCGGACCCCGCCAACGGCCTCGAGCCCGAACGCCGAGCCACCCGCCAGCACCAAAGCATCGACGCCGTCGACCAGCGACACCGGATCGAGCGCGTCGGTATCGCTGGTTCCGGGCGCGCCGCCGCGCACATCCACCGCCGCGGGCGACGGCGTCTCGGCCACAACCACCGTAACGCCGGTGCGGCCCCCCAAATCCTCGGCATTGCCGACCTTGAGCCCCGGCACATCGGTAATCAGATTACGTTCGCCCTTGCGTATCATGACGGGCAAGCTAGCCTTCCACCGCCCTCCCGGAAAGACGACGGAATGAAACGGCTTCTCGCACTCCTGTTTGCCCTCACGCTGCTCCCCGCGGCGGCGGCCCCTGCCAAGCACCACATGATCGCCGCCGCCAATCCCTACGCGGCCGAGGCGGGACTCTCAATGCTGCGCCAGGGCGGATCGGCGGTGGATGCCGCCATTGCGGCGCAGATGGTGCTGACCCTGGTCGAGCCGGAATCCTCCGGCATCGGCGGCGGCGCCTTTATGATGGTGTTCGATCCCAAATCCAACAAGGTGACGAGCTTCGACGGCCGCGAGACGGCGCCCGCCTCGGCCACACCAGGCATGTTCCTCGACGCGGCAGGAAATCCGCGGCCTCATCGCGATGCCATCCCCGGCGGCCTTTCGGTCGGCGTGCCGGGCGCGCTGGCGATGCTGGAGCTGGCACACCAGAAATACGGCAAGCTGCCATGGGCCAAGCTGTTCGAACCGGCGATCAAACTGGCCGAAAACGGTTTCCCGGTGACCAAGAAGCTGGCGGGCCTCATCGCTGCCAATCCCGACATCGCGGCGATGCCCGACATCAAACGCTATTTCGGCAAGCCCGACGGCACCCTGGTCAAGGCGGGCGACAGGCTGAAGAATCCGGAACTCGCCGCCACTTTCAGAGTGATCGCGAAGGGCGGTGCACGCGCCTTTTACACTGGCGCCATCGCGGAGGCGATTGTCGCCAAGGTCCATAACGGCTCACCTCAGCCCGGCGGCATGACCTTGAAGGACCTCGCCGGCTATCACGCGGTGGAACGGGCGCCGGTGTGCGCGCTCTACCGCGTCTACAAACTCTGCTCGATGGCGCCGCCAAGTTCGGGCGGGATCTCGGTTTTACAAATCCTGAAACTGGTAGAACGCTTCCCATCGCCGCAACTGGCGCCGAACACGCTGGAGGGCGTGCATCTGTTCGCCCAGGCCAGCCGCCTCGCCTTCGCCGACCGCAATCGCTACGTCGGCGATCCGGCGTTCGTGACGGTACCGGTGAAGGGACTGCTGGATCCGACCTACCTGAAAGACCGCTCGCGCCTGATCGATGCCACCCGCGACCTGGGCGAGGCCAGCCCCGGCACGCTGCCGCACAGCCGCGCCGATTTTGCCCCGCCCGATACCCAGGAACGCGAAGGCACCAGCCATATGTCGATCGTCGACGATGCCGGCCGCGTGGTCTCGATGACGACGACGGTGGAATTCCTGCTCGGCTCCGAGCTGATGGCCAAAGGCTTCATCCTCAACAATCAACTGACCGATTTCTCCTTTGTAGCGGTGCAGGACGGCAAGCCCGTCGCCAACGCGCCGGCACCGGGCAAACGCCCCTTAAGTTCGATGGCGCCAACCATTGTGTTCGACAACCACGGCAAGTTCCTGATCGCCGTCGGCTCGCCCGGCGGCCCCGCGATCATCGATTACGTCGCCGGAACGCTGGTGGCGATGCTGGATGGCGGGCTCGATCCGGCCCGCGCCGTGGCGCTGCCGCATGTCCTCAACATGAACGGACCTTTGGTGCTGGAACAAAGCCCGGCGCTTAGCGCCCTGGTGCCGCAACTGACGGCCAAGGGCTACGACGTGCGAACCTTGCAGAACGAATCCAGCGGCTTGCATGTCATCGAACACGTCCCTGGCGGTTATATCGGCGCCGCCGATCCGCGGCGCGAAGGCGTCGCGGTGGGGGATTAAATGCGCCGAAAGCGGGCTGACAAAATTGTCGGTCCGCTTTCGTGGGGTCCGCCCCAGGAAGTCAGGGCGCCAGCAGACGCCGCACTCAAGCGGCGAATGACAGGCACATTCTGCTTCGTCAACGGGCATCGAATGCACGCGAGCTGAGGCATCCAAACCCTGTATGAGCTTTCGCGTCGCCACGGATCCGGACGCATGCATTACGTCCTTCGCCGCTGATTTGCCGGTCAGCCTCGTTCCAACACCACGCCAAAGATGTGGGGAACAAAAAACGAACATTCAAGCGGGTGCGGCATCCGATACACTGTTCACAGCAAGAAGCATTCGCACATGAACAGAATGGGTAAACGGGCTGGCCGATATCGCACGCCCCCCCAAATGCGGATATTCCAAACCAACGGATGAGGTCTGGCTGACGCCACAACCGGCCGTCGGTGCCATCGACGGGGTTGGCGGAGACATCCTCTGGACACTGGTAACCATCCATTGAGATGGCAGAGGCATGAGTAAATTACACATCTTGATTTTGTCGCCGCCGTTACGGCAAATCACA
Source organism: Alphaproteobacteria bacterium (assembly GCA_015654715.1). GTDB lineage: Bacteria > Pseudomonadota > Alphaproteobacteria > Micropepsales > Micropepsaceae > Rhizomicrobium. Next base: position 1,056 of record JAATGK010000068.1, on the reverse strand, counting down.
TCCAGACAGTTTGAAGCGCGTTGGGTGCATGACTTGGTTTGTTCAATATAAGCAGTTGGGTTCGGACCAACTCGTGCAGACAGCCACGCCCGAACAGGCGATCGAAAAAGCCTGTCATCTCCTCGACGACGGTTGCGACGTTTATGGGATTGGCACCGGGCCTCTCACCAATTCAATCGAGAAAAAGCAGATCAACCGCATCTACGATATGTGGGTTCGGGAGCGTCCTCATAGTTCACGCGACAGAGAACCGAGGAATTAGAGTCCCGCACCGCTGGCTCAAGCTGGTCCTCGCCAGACTTCCGCTCTTGGCGCATGGTCGCTCCGATGTCGAAGGTCTGCTCGTCACCAAGCCGGAAAACCGCTGTCATCGTTGAGTTTTTCGACAAAACCCGCCAAACCGGACGTGGTGGCACGCGCGGGCGCAATCACACTGCGCCGGCTCCGGCGCTGCCGGTTTTGGAAGGCGTTCAAGATGAGCGTGTGGCTGCGAAAAGCTCTGGTGATTGTTATCAGCCTGTTGATGCTGGTCCCGGCGGCAGCCGCGCCGGCCACCGAGGTAATGGTCATCGCCACGATGCACAAGTTGCACGCCGCCAGCGCGCGCTATTCCTATGACGCGCTTTATGCGTTGCTCCGGAAGGTCAATCCCAACTTTGTCGGCGTCGAGATCCGCGCCGAAGACATCGGCAGCGACGCGGCCTATCTGGCCAGGAACTATCCCGCCGAGATGATCGAGACCGCCAAGCAATGGGGCCCGCGCGCCTTCGGCTTCGACTGGCTCGGCGACGATATCGCCAATGCGCCGGTTCCCGCCGATTATTGGGCGAAGAGAAGTCTAGTCAAACAGCGCGAGCGGGAAATGAGCAACGATCCCGCCTTTGCATCGGCGGCGCTCGACGCCATCCAGGCGCAGGAAATGGACATCCTGAAGAATGCGACGGCCGCAAGCCTGAACGACGGCCGCTATGATCGGCTGAGCGACGATTATTATCGCCAGTTCCGCAAGCTGGTGAACGGCTCAAAATACCAAATGCTGGCGGACTTCTATGAGGA
>JAATGK010000055.1 GCA_015654715.1 Alphaproteobacteria bacterium | reverse complement strand
GCGGTCTGTTCGTTTGGCGCGGCGAAAGCCGAGGAAGATTGCCGGCTGCAGCACGTGGCGACTCTGCCGATCGAGGCCGCCCATCCCGGCCGCGTGATCGTCCCGGGCGAAATTGACGGCAAGCCCTTGCGTCTGATTGTCGATACCGGCTCGCCGTTTTCGGGCCTCGCCCAAGGAGTCGTCGATCGCCTCGGGATCGAGACGCGCATCATCGCGGGCCATAGACCTTATTTCCCCTATGCCGGGGGCGAGATGAAGTATTACGTGCGCACCACGGCGTTCAAATTGGGCGATATGCCGGCGCCGCGGGCGCTTCTGTTCGTTATGCCGGGCATGCAGGATGCCGACGGCCTGATTGGAGCCGATTTCTTCCGCCATTTCGATGTTGAATTCGATTTTGCCCACAACAAGATGAATCTGTTCTTGCCCCATCGCTGTCCCGGCAAGGCGGTGTATTGGACCGACGAATCGTCCGTCGCGGTCATACCCTTCCATATGAACGAGGCCGATCCACACATCCGCTTCGACATAGCTCTGGACGGCAAGAATGTACCTGCCGTCCTCGACACCGGTGCGCCGAGTACCACCATCAACCAGGTGCAGGCGAAAGTCTGGTTCGGTCTCGACGAAAACTCGCCCGGCATGACGGCGGCCAAACAGACCGGCGCTCATATCTATCATTTCAAGACGTTGGCGCTGGAAGGGGTGACCATTCCGAATCCGGAAATCTTCATCCATCCGCTCGATCTGTCGCGTAAGCTCAGTGACGACAGCCTGTTCGGCATGAGCATGTTACGCAGGTTCCGCCTTTACATCGCTTATGACGAACGCAAGCTCTACGTCACGGCGGCCGACGCGCACTGACGGGCGTCTCGTGCGTCAGCGTGCCGCCTGCGGCGGGTATGACGTCACGTCTGCAACCAGGGGCGGGTTCCTGCTATAGTTCCCATCACGTCAGGGGGGAGCGAACATGCGTTGCTGGGTGGTTGCGGCGATATTCGTCGCTGCGGTGAGTGCGGCATTCGCGTCTGGCTATGACGACTACACGCGCGGCTTTGAGGCGCGCCGGTCCGGCCATTTTGATGCCGCCTTGACCGCCTTCACCGCGGCTCTGGCTGACGGCGATTTGGCGCCGACCTATCAACCCGATGCCCATATCGGCCGCGCCGATGCCTTGATGCACAAAAGCCGATGCGCCGAGGCGGCGGCCGATCTCGATGCCGCGCTCAGTCTTCGCCCCAACACGATCGAGGCGCTCGCACTTCGGGCCCGTGCCAATTCCTGCCTCGGCAAACCCGATGCCGCGCTGGCCGACATCGATGCCGCGATTGCCGTTACTCCGGCCACGGGTCTTTACGCCTTTCGCGCCGACTTCAACTGGTCTCGCGGTGCGTTCGCGACCGCGGCCGAGGATTCCTTCAAGGCGGTGAAGCTGCAGCCCAAGCGTGCATTTGATCCGCGCCCAGGCATCTACAGCCTCCTTTGGTATGCGATCTCCGCTGCCCGCGCCAAAACCTACGATGCCGCCGCCTTTGCCGCGGCCGCGCACGACCTCGACGTTGACGAGGACGACTGGCCCGGGCCGCTGATGCGCTTCATCCGCGGCAAGACGAAGCTCGAAGATGTCTACCGCGAAGCCGCGCGCGGCGACGGCGTCGCTCCGGCGCATCAGAAATGCCAAGCCGATTTCTTCATTGGCGAATGGCAGGTGACAAACGGCGACCCGGCTGGCAAGGCGCTACTGCAAGGCATGGAGCAGTCCTGCCCCAAGGATTCCGCCTATCTCTACGACGCCCGCCGCGATCTCAAACGCCTTCCCTGAAAAGGTGCAATAATGAAGAGAACAATTGCCGTCGCGGCCCTCGCCGTTCTCACCCTGTCGCCGCTGCGTGCCGGAGATTGCGGCCCGCTGGTCCGTATCGTCTCGCTCGACATGCTGCCGTCGTCCAGTACCCGCGTGATGGTCCCGACGTCAATTGGCGACAAGCCGCTCCGCATGGTACTCGATACCGGCGGCTATCTCACCGCGCTGACCGAGGAGAAGGCACAGGAACTCGGCCTTTCCATCGACGTCCGTCCGGCTTCTCGCATCGTGTTGTTGGGCGGCCATGTATTGCGCCGGTTTGTCACCGTTTCCGATTTTCGCCTCGGCCGGCTGAAGGCGGGAAGGCTCGACTATCCGCTGCTGCCGCTCGGTTTCATGGAACCAGGCGCCGACGGAATTCTCGGTGCTGATTTCCTCGCCAATTTCGATCTCGATTTCGATTTCGCCGGCGGCAAAGTCAACCTGTTCTCCCAGGAGCATTGCGACGGCAAGGTAGGCTATTGGACCGACGATCCGCCGATCGGCATTCCGATCGTGCGCGAGGAAGACCGCGCGCACATCTCCACCCACGTCACAGTCGAAGGCAAGGACGCCAAGGCGCTGATCGACACGGGAAGCCCGCGTTCGCTGATGAGCCTGGAGCTTGCCGAGAGCATCTTGGACGTGAGGGACGATGATCCGCGGTTCGTCTATCTCGCCACCGGACCGAACAAGACGACCGGCGCCCGGCGCTTCCCCATCAAGATCATGTCGTTTGGCGGTGTCGAGGTGAAGAATCCCGACATCGTGCTGACGCCGGAAAGCCAGATGAGGATGGGGCCGCGCAGTCCACGGATGATCCTCGGCCTTTCGATCCTGCGCCAGCTCCACCTCTACATCGCCTATCACGAAAAGATGCTGTATGTGACCGCGGCGAGCGTACACAAGTAGGCGTCACTTCCGGTCGCTCCAGGTCAGCCGCACGGCAATCCGTTCAAGGATGCCCGAATTTCACCGTGAAGCTGGCCGAGGCGATCGCTGCTTTGCGGATAGCGGCGTCAACGTTGGCGATGGTGCCTTTGGAGCCCAAACCAAGCTTGGCCACTTTCAGCGCATACACCGTGAAGATGTAGCGATGCGCCGGTCCGGGCGGCGGAGCAGGGCCGCCGTAACCGGGCGGTCCGAAATCGGTCACCGATTGGATAGCGCCCGGAGG
>JAATGK010000441.1 GCA_015654715.1 Alphaproteobacteria bacterium | reverse complement strand
GTGCGCAGGCCCTCGGCCAGGGTGGTCTCATAGGCGCGGTTAACCGCCTCCTTGACCATCATCAGGGCCGGAACCGACTGCTCGGCGATTTTCTGGGCGATTTTCAGGGTTTCCGCCATCAGATCGGCAACCGGGACGACCCGGCTGACCAAGCCCGAGCGTTCCGCCTCGGCGGCGTCCATCAGCCGTCCGGTCAGACACATGTCCATGGCCTTGGACTTGCCGACAAAACGGGTCAGACGCTGGCTGCCGCCCATGCCCGGCAGGACACCCAGGGTGATCTCAGGCTGGCCGAATTTGGCGGTGTCGGCGGCAATGATGAAGTCGCACATCATCGCCAGTTCACAGCCCCCGCCCAGGGCATAGCCCGATACGGCGGCGATCACCGGCTTGCGGATGGCAGCAATGCGGTCGCAGGCGCCGGCGAACCAGTTGGATTTGAACATGTCCAGATAGGACTGCGATGCCATTTCCTTGATGTCGGCACCGGCCGCAAAGGCGCGCTCCGAGCCGGTCACGACGACGCAGCGCACGGCCGGGTCGGCATCGAAGGCCGCAAGCTGATCGGCAAGCTCGGCGAGCAGGGCGCTGCTCAGCGCATTAAGAGCCTTGGGCCGGTTCAGCGTGATCACGCCGACCGAACCTTCCGTCGTCACTAGAATATTTTCCATGGGGAACCTTTATCTGTCGCGCTTCTTGTCCGAAAACCGGGAGCCACTTTTCGGGGAAGCGCTTTCTAATCTTCGCGCGGTTTGCCGCGGCCACGTTTCAATTCCGCATGTTTCTTCTTGTGCTGCAACCGTTGTTCTTTGGCGCCGCGCGAAGGCTTCGTTTTGTAGCGTTTTTTGGGCTCGATTGTGGCGGCGCGGATGAGTTCGGCAAGCCGGGCGCGAACATCCTCGCGGTTCCTGTTCTGGTCGCGGAACTTGCGGCCGACCAGGAGCAAGTCGCCGTCCTTGGTGAGGCGGGATTTGAGCGCCGTCATCAGGCGAAAACGCACCGGCTCCGGTAGCGACCGGCTGAAGGCCACATTGAAACGCAGTTGCACCGCGCTCGACACTTTGTTGACGTTCTGACCGCCGGGGCCGGATGCGAGCACAAAGCTTTCCTCCAGCTCGTTTTCATCGAGCGCGATCTCGGGCGTGATGCGAATCTCGGGCATGGCGCATCATACAATAATAGTTTGTCATCCCCGGCGACCCGGCGAAGCGCAGCGAAGACGGGGAGGGAAGGGGACCCAGGTAATTGGGCTGATAAAATGTAGTCAGCGTCGCGCTGCGCCAAAAATATTTCCTGCAAGTCATTGGCGTTTGCAGCGCTCAAAACGGGAATTCACCGCCAAGTCCTTGATGGCGCGCCAGGAAAATTCCGCGCAAGAAATTTTGAAAACCCCCTTGAAGCGTGCGGGAGGTATCCCCATTTCTTCCATATCACCGTAGCTGTGGACAGGCCGTTCCTCGCCCCCCGAGAGCGGCCTGTTCTGTATTCTCCGTCATGGTCGTCCTTGAGGCGGCCATCCAGTCGGCGAGCGTCTGCGAGCCAGGAAGAACCTGGATGGCCGGGTCTACCCGGCCATGACGATTAGGAGCTGGTATCCTTACTTCTGGCACTTCGGGCAATAGAAGGTGGAGCGTCCCGCCTGCACGATGCGTTTGATGGGGCCGTCGCAACGCGGGCAAGGTTCGCCTTCGCGGTCATAGACCTGAAAGTGATGCTGAAAGCTGCCGAGACTGCCGTCGGGCGTCCGATGATCGCGCAAGGTTGAGCCGCCGGCCGCAATGGCCTCCGTCAGCACTGTCTTGATCGCCTCGGCCAGCAGCGCAATTTCCGCTGCCCGCACTTTGCCCGCCAGCCGTTTCGGCGAAATGCGGGCGCGGAACAGTGCTTCCACGGCATAGATGTTGCCGATCCCGGCGATCACCCGCTGATCGAGCAGCGCGGATTTGATCGGTGTCTTTTTGCCTTTCAGCACCGCCGCCAGATAATCGGCATGAAAATGGTTCGATAGCGGCTCGACGCCGAGTCCGGCAAACAGCTTGTCGTCCTCCAGCGTCTCAGTTGCCACCAAGGTCATCAGCCCGAAGCGGCGCGGGTCGGTAAAGACGATGCGGGCAGGGGCATCGGTCTCGAACACCACATGGTCGTGTTTGCCGCTGCCCGCCTCGGCCGGGGCGGCGCCGTAGACATATTGCCCCAGCCGCTGCACGGCGCCTTGGGCATAAACCGCCATGCGCCCGCTCATGCCGAGATGGATCACCAGCGTTTCGCCGCCTTCGAGTTCCGCCAGCAGGTATTTGGCCCTCCGCCGCAGCGTCTTTACGCGCTTTCCGGTGACGCGGCTGGCAAAGTTCTTGGGAAACGGCACACGCAAGCCGCCGCGCCGGGTTTCGACCTTCGTTAACCGATGGCCTTCCAGCGCCGGGGCGAGCCCGAGGCGGACGGTTTCGACTTCTGGCAGTTCGGGCATTAAAGTGCGCGCATGTCTGACTCTCCCCCTGATCATACTGCCTCTTTCGGTTTTCGCGACGTCCCGGCCAACGAGAAGGAAAAGTTGGTTCGCGGCGTGTTCTCGTCGGTCGCGCGCAATTACGACCTGATGAACGATCTGATGAGCGGCGGCGTCCACCGGTTGTGGAAGGACGCCATGGTCGCCTGGCTGAATCCGCAGCCGCGCCTCAAATGCCTGGATGTGGCGGGCGGCACTGGCGACATTGCCTTCCGGATTGCCAAGGCGGCGCGCAAGCGTGGCGGCGCGCAACTCGGAAAAGTGGAGACCGGTGGCGCGACCGATAAAAAGATCGATGCCGACATCACGGTCTGCGACATCAACGCGGAGATGCTGGCGGAAGGCGTCAAGCGCGCCGAGGTCCTCGGCGAGAAATCGATTGGCTGGGTGGCGGGCGATGCCCAGGCGCTGCCGATGCCCGACAACAGTTTCGACACCTATACGATCGCCTTTGGCATCCGCAACGTCACCTCCATCGAGAAGGCGCTGGAAGAGGCGCAGCGCGTCTTGAAGCCGGGCGGGCGGTTCCTGTGCCTCGAATTTTCCCAGGTCGTCGTGCCCGGGCTGGATGTGCTCTACGACAAGTTCTCGTTCCATATCCTGCCCAAGCTGGGCGAGGTGGTTGCCGGCGATCGCGACGCTTATCAATATCTCGTGGAAAGCATCCGTCGCTTCCCGCCGCAGGCCAAGTTTGCCCGCATGATCGAAGCGGCGGGCCTCAGCCAAGTGAAAATCCGCAATCTCAGCGGCGGCATCGCGGCCATGCATTCGGCCTGGAAGATCTGATGGCGGGACGGCTCACCAATCTGTGGCGCGTCTGGCGGCTCGCCCGCACGCTGGCCAAGAACGATGCGCTGTTCCCGGCCGAATACACCGCGCTGATGAGTTCGCGCGCCCGGCTGCTGCGGCGCCTTCTCGGCAGCGGCCGAACCAAGGACGGAGCATCGCCCGGCGAACGTCTGGCACGGGCGCTCGAAAGCCTGGGGCCGGCCTATGTCAAACTCGGTCAGGTGCTGGCCACGCGGCCTGACGTGGTCGGTAGCGACGTTGCCACCGCATTGGAGGGCTTGCAGGACCGCTTGCCGTCGTTTCCCTCCGCCGCTGCACGGGCCGTGATCGCCGATGCTTTCGGCCGTCCGGTGGAAGCGATGTTTACGAGTTTCGGCGAGCCGGTGGCGGCGGCCTCCATTGCCCAGGTGCATGCCGCCGAGACCAACGATACGCCGTCGAAGCGGGTTGCGGTGAAGGTGCTGCGTCCCGGCATCGCAGACGAATTCGCGCGCGATATCGAAACGCTGACCTTTGCGTCGCGGCTGGCCGAGCGGTTCTCGCCCGAGGCGCGGCGGCTGCGGCCGGTCGCCATGATGCGGACGCTGGCAGAATCTACGGTGCTGGAACTCGACCTGCGGATGGAAGCGGCAGCGGCATCGGAGCTGGCCGAGCGCATGGCGGGGGACGAGAAATTCCGCGTGCCGCACGTCGATTGGACCCGCACCTCGGAGCGCGTCCTCACCACCGAATGGATCGACGGCGTCTCGGTGCGCGACGTGGAGGCGCTGAAGGCGGCGGGTCACGACCCTAAACAGGTGGCGCTGATCCTGATGCGCAGCTTCCTCACGCAAGCGCTGCGCGAAGGCTTTTTCCATGCCGATCTGCACCCCGGCAATCTGTTCGTGGATAGCAGCGGCTCGCTGGTGGTAGTTGATTTCGGTATCATGGGGCGGCTCGATAGCGCGATGCGCCGCTTCATGGCGGAGACCCTCGCCGGGTTCCTGGCGCGCGATTACGTCCGCGTCGCCCAGGTGCATTTCGAGGCCGGGTTCGTGTCGGCGCATTTTCCGCTCCAGACCTTTGCTCAGGCGTTGCGGGCCGTCGGCGAGCCGATCTTCGGCCGTCCGGCACGCGAGATGAGCATGGCGCGGGTGCTGCAGCAGTTGTTCGAAACCACCCGCCGGTTCGAGATGCAGGCCCAGCCGCAACTGTTGTTGTTGCAGAAGTCGATGGTGGTGGTGGAAGGCGTCGCGCGCAGCCTCGATCCCGATTTCGATATCTGGGAAGCCGCTAAGCCGGTGGTCGAGAAGTTCATGCTCGAACGGTTGTCGCCGCAAGCCCGGTTCAAGGAAGTGGGCGAGGGCTTACGGGCGCTCGGACGGGCGGTGCAGGAGCTGCCGAATTTCGTTCGCAACACCGAAATTATCTCGCTGATGCTGGCCGAAGGCGGCCTCAAGCTGCATCCCGAAACCGCACGCCAAATCGCCGAGACGCAACACAATCAAACGCGCTTTACCCGCGCTTCGCTATGGCTGGTGGGCGCCGCGGTCGTCATCGGCGCCGTGATCTGGCGGTTTCTTTAGCTGGAGCGCATTCAGGAAAGCTGAGACCGGCATAGCGAAAAGCAGAAACACTTTGCCGTCTGCGATAGACGGCAAAATGCTTCAGCGAAATGCTTTCCGAACGGATAGCCTCGTCGACGCGCTACGGCTTGTCGAAGAGTGCCTTTCGCACCGCGGCAGGACTGTCGGGGGGTGGTACAACGGTGCTCGTGAATGGTCGCGATCCGGGGCTGGTCGCACACGATCAGGATGAATCGACACTTGATGTGGAGTGGGCGGGCGCAGTGGCCCCGGATTCAGATGTAACGCTGGTAGC
>JAATGK010000226.1 GCA_015654715.1 Alphaproteobacteria bacterium | reverse complement strand
GCGCTGCAAGACTTCGATGCCCGTCATGCCCGGCATCTTCCAGTCCAAGAGCACAATGTCGGCGTTCGGTCCGGTGGCGATATGGCGAATGGCGGAAAGGCCATCGGCAAAGCCTACCGTGGTGAATCCGGCCTCGACCAGATTGGTGCTGACCGACTCGCGAAAGAGTTCGTCGTCATCGACCACGATAATATGGCCGCGAACGGAAGCTGCGTCGGTCTTATCCATTGGCGCGCACCGTCAAGATGTTACGAATACAGCTCTGCGATAGGGATATCTGTTCGCCATTACCGCCAAAGCCGCCGTATTTGAGGGCATGAAAGGATGCGGTTTTGAGATCGGGGTAGAAGAATATCCGAAAGGCGCATCCCGCCGCGACATAGGTCCATACCAGGGAGGGATCACCCTTGGCGACGGTGCTTGGCGGGCCGAGCAATTTTGCGACACCGGAAGGATCCAAACCTATGAACCGGTTTGGATCGATGGTCGCGACCTTCTCCACCTCTTTGGGCTCGCGATCTTGATGCTTCGGCTTCGGCAGCGGTGGGATGGTTACTGGTGGAGAGGCAATGGAAACCTGCGGCGACGCGGGTGCGGCGGCAGCCGGCGGACTTTTGCCACGCAGCCAGTCTTCAGCCCTTTGCATGGTTGAGCAACCGCCCAACAGGACGGCAAGAAGGACGCTAAGTATTGCGGTTCTGTTCCCGATTGGGTTCATACACCACACAATCCAGTTCGCAGCCGCATAGCCGTTTCTCCCCAGCTAGAAGCCTTTTACCAATGTCTACAACCGCACACGCTGCGTCCAATCGCGCGTGGCCCAACGGGTACCCGGTCCTCCGAAGGAGATAACACAGCACAGCCGCTCAGCCCAAGCTGACGCCGTAAAGTTCCACAATACCAGCGATATCGCCTTGTTGTCGTCTGTTGGGAGGCCGGCAAGTTGCCGTTGTCAGCGTCGAGAAATTACGCGATATGGTTAGCATGCGACACCGGCCTATTCCTGGAGCGGCGTCCAGGCCGATCTGCCCAATTCGATTTTTCCGGCGCCCAGCCAGTTTGCTGTCGCGTCCTCACGCCGGCGGAAAATATTGATAGAGCCAAGTTTCGCTCAACGTGTTGTTCCCGAGGCGAAGATAGCAACGCATGTCGACAGGGTCTTTGCCGGTGACATGGGCGTCGAAAGCTGCCCGCCAGCGATTGGTGCCGACGATCTTGATGACATGACCGTTGCTTGCGCTGCCTCGTGAAAGCGTCACCACGGGTACTATGTCGTAGCGCGGCAGCATGGACGACAGCGCCCCGCCCTCGAAATCAATCACAAATTTATGGCTGTCGGGCTCCGGCGCGCCGCCTGCCACGCCGCCGCGCCCTGTCCGTGTTGCGACGACGGCGGCAACTGTGGGCGCAAACGGCTCGGGGTCCTGCCAATGCAGACGATAATCGAGCGCCATCGCCGCGCCCGCTTTTGCTGCCGCCTTCGGCAGCCAATAGGCAACGATGTTGTCTTGCGTTTCGTCGCTGGTCGGTATCTCGACCAATTGCACCGCGCCTTCGCCCCAATCGCCACGCGGTTCGACCCAGATACTCGGCCTTTTGTTGTAAAACGCACCATCGTCCTGGTAAGCGTCGAAGTTCCGATCGCGTTGCATCAGGCCGAAGCCCTTTGGGTTCGTATCGAGAAACGAATTGACCTGGACGGACGGCGGGTTGACGAGCGGCCGCCAAATCCGTTCGCCTTTGCCGGTCCAAAGGGCGAGCCCGTCGCTATCGTGAATTTGCGGACGCCAATCCGCGCCCTGAAACTTGTTGCTTTGGCTATACCAATACATGCTCGTGAGGGGCGCCATGCCGAGCCGCGCGATGTCGGCGCGCATGAAGAGTTCGGCGTGAATGTTCATCACCACGCCTTTGTCGCGCCGCGCCTCGATCTTATAGGCGCCCGTGATGCTCGGCCCGTCGAGCAACGCATAAATGGTGACCGGGCCTTCCTGGCCGGGGTTCTCCGCGATCCAGAATTCCGTGAAATCGGGAAACTCCTCGCGAGTCGAAAGGCCGGTATCCACGGCGATGCCGCGCGCAGAGGCGCCATATTGGTCGTCGCTGCCGGAGGTGCGGAAATAACTGGCGCCCTGAAACGCCAGCCAGTCCCTTTCCGTCGAGTGCCCGTTCAGCACGCGAAACCCGGAGAATCCAAGATCTGCGGGAAGCTTACGTTCCAGTCCGGTGCCGCCCCAGTCGAAGTAGCGCGGGCGATACAGTATCCGGCGTGCGTTCTGGCCTTCGATGGCGTTCACCGCTACCGATGTGGGAACGTACTGATTCATGGAAAAGAACCGAATCGGAAACGGGCCGGGACCGGCGCCCCATAAGGCGCTGTCCGGCCGGTAGCGGATGTGCTGGGACTGGTCGAAGTTGATGGTTCGCACCATATCCCGCGCGGGTTGCTTCGGCGCGCGATATCCAGAGCGTGCCATGGTGCGGGCCCGGGCACGAAGCTGGTCAAAGCTGAAGACGAGAGGCGGACCAAATACGAGCCCGGCCTCTTGTTTGACTGGCAATCCGGCCGCGAAGGCGACACTGAACGGGATCGAGCCCGCGAGAAACAGGCGGCGTGATATCGGCAATACGTTCACTGCAAATTCCGTCGAAAGTGGTTGGTTCCAACAATTGCGGATTTTTCTAGCAAATCAAGCCTCCCCAAAAAGATCGAATTGCGGGCCCACAATCGCCACCAATACTTATTATCGTTGTATTGAGAGGGCGCCTTGACAGAGATTTTGGAGCACTGCGATGCGTGGGAATAGCCGTGACAAATCTGTGGCAAATGGAGACCGGGTGGCCTGTGGTTGTTATGAAGTCGGGAAAAATATGCCAGAACCAAGCCGGTTGGTCTTCAACAAGGGAAAAACAGCGGTGGCGGAAACGACGATTCTCGAACGAGTACCTTCGCCCAGGCCGTTGCCGATGCCACCCCAGGAAATCGTCGCTTGGACGCCTTCGCTATTGGCGCGCGCGCTGTGGCGTGGCGTTCTGCAAGGCATGCGCATAACTGCCAGATCCTCCGACGCCTTGCCTAGAACGTAGCTGCTTGTGAGCTCGGGATGAAAAGCCTGCGATGGATATATCGTAGCTTGGTGCTTTTCACCGTAGCTGCCGTCTTGATGCGGTTGTGGGCGATCGTACGGGTGGATGGGATTACCCCACTCGAATACTTTTACTTTGCGCTTGTTGCGATACTGACGTGGTGGATAAGCGCTTCCTTTTGGCTGGCGGCGCTTGGCGCCTACGCCCAATGGCGTGGCATCGTGGACGGCAGTTTGAACCGGTTGCCGGATGGCGCTGTATCATCGGAGTTTTTGCGTTCGCGTACCGCCCTCGTTTTTCCGGTGCGCAACGAGGAGCCACTGCGCCTGTTTGCCGGAATTGATGCGGTCCGGGAGTCCATCCAGCGGAGAGGCGCGTCGGCTCGGTTCGACATCTACGTTTTGAGCGACAGCAATTCGAACGATCACTTGGCAGCCGAAGCCGAAGTGTGTCGCGCCCTCAGCGAAAAGACCGGCTGCGAAGTCTATTATCGTTATCGGCGCGACAACGAAGGGCGAAAAAGCGGAAACATTGCGGAGTTTTGCCGCAACTGGGGTTCGCTTTACAAATACATGGTCGTGCTCGATGCCGACAGCCTGATGACCGGCGACACCCTTGTCCGGCTTGTTGGGCTGATGGAAGTCAATCCGCGGGCAGCCCTGATTCAGTCGCTGCCGAGATTGGCGGGACGGGACTCGCTCTTTGCCCGTATTCAGCAGTTCGCCTCCAGTGTTTATGGCTCCATCTACGCGACGGGTTCATCCCTGCTGCATGGGCCTCATGGAAACTATTGGGGGCATAATGCGATCATCCGCATTCAACCTTTCATGCGGCATTGCGGATTGCCGAAACTCCCCGGCGGCGCGCCCTTCGGCGGGGAGATCATGAGCCATGACTTCGTAGAGGCGGCGCTTTTACGCAGAGCGGGTTGGAACGTCCATCTGGTGACAGATCTGGAAGGTAGCTTTGAAGAGCCGCCACCGACATTGATTGATCATCTGACCCGGGACCGGCGCTGGTGCCAAGGGAATCTCCAGCACATTCCGTTGCTGGCCGCGCAGGGGTTCCGATCCGAAAGCAGAGGGCATTTTGCAACGGGCGTGATGGCTTACTTATGCTCGCCACTCTGGCTCGTGACGCTGCTGGTGTCGCTCGTCGCTTTGCGCCAGGACCATGTGGACCCTGTCGCCGATATCGGCCAGCGTCCCGTTTTGGCCTGGCAAGCCGCGCACACGACGGATATTGCCGTGTTAATTGGCGTGATGCTCGTTCTGCTCCTCGCGCCGAAGTTGTTCGCGCTTTTGCTTTTGCTGCGCGATCCCGATGCCAGACGATCTCACGGCGGCGCCTGGGGGCTGACGTTGAGTGTTTTGCTGGAGAGCCTGTTCTCTGCGCTTCTCGCACCGATCATGATGCTGTCTCAGAGCGCCGCCGTGGCGAAGATATTGTCAGGAGAAGTGGGTGGTTGGGGAGTGCAGATCCGCCATGAGATTGGCGCCAGCTTGGGCGCGGTTACGCGTGCGTTTCGCGTCCATACGTTGGTTGCCGTGGCCGCCACCGGTGCGGTCGTGATTGCGCTGCCGGATTGCGCGTGGTGGTTTGTTCCGGTGCTTGCCGGTCCGCTGCTTTCGATTCCGATTGCGTTCATCTCGAGCAGTTCTTCGGTGGGGCGTTATGCCCTGCTGTCCGGCCTGTTTGTCACCCCCGCGGAAGTCGGCCATGTACCAATTGTCGCTCGCGTACGCCACACCCTGGGCGCCGGCGTGACGGCTGAGAGGCAAGCGGAGGCGTGAGCTTGTTGTGACGATCGCTTTCTAGCGGCCCAGGCCGAGCACGCGCGATCCAGCCTAAGCGCGCTCAGCCTGATCGGCCTCGAACACATCGGTTAGTTCCTCCGTAGCTTCCCGCGTGCTTTGGATGAGGCGCTTCTCGTCACCGGAAATCTGCTGGGTTGCGATGAGATTTCGCTCGTCATGCTCCTCAAAAAGCGCAAGCGCGCGCTCGGCCCGATCCTTCGGAACATCGAGGTCTTCGAGAACGAGTTTCGTCAGACGCAAGCTTGAATGGAAGGTCTCGCGCACGATTCCTGCGACGCCGATTTCCATCAGGCGGTGGGCATGACGCCGGTTTCGCGCCCGCGCGAAGACCCTGACATTGTCAAAGTGGCGTTTGACCGTTTCGACGACAGCGACCGTTTCTTCCATGTCGTCGAGGGCGACCACGATGATCTTGGCCGTTTCCGCGCCGGCCGCACGCAACACCTCCTCGCGTGCCGGATTGCCGAGATAGACCTTCATCCCAAATCGCCGGACGACGTCCACTTGGCCGACATCCTTCTCAAGCGCCGTGAACGGAATCTTCTGCATCAGCAACACGCGACCGACGATCTGACCGACGCGACCGAAGCCGCAGATGATCACCGGAGGTTCCGAATTATCGATCGGATCATGCGGCCGTTCTTGCGGTTTGCCACACAGCCGCGCCACGACAAACCGTTCGGAAACCGCAAACAAGGCCGGTGTCAGTACCATCGACAGAGCGACAACGACCGTCGCCAAGTCGGCTTGATCCTGTGCCAGCACCCCGGCCGCAACCGCAACGCCAAAAAGCACAAAGCTGAATTCGCTGCCCTCCGGCAGAGCGAGACTGAAACGCAAGGCCTGACCAACGCTTCGGTGCTTGATCCAACCAACGGCGAAAGCGATCAGGACTTTTGCAACCACGAGCCCGGCGAGCGCCGCGGCGACAACGAGCGGCTTTGCCATCGCCAAGCCGAGATTGGCGGACATGCCGACGGAGATAAAGAAGAAGCCAAGCAGCAAGCCCTCGAACGGCTGGATGTC
>JAATGK010000337.1 GCA_015654715.1 Alphaproteobacteria bacterium | reverse complement strand
GCTTCGGTGATCGGCTCGTAGCATTCGAGCGTGATCGCCTCGGTGTGGGCGCGCAGCACCGGCACGCGCACACAGGTGACGCCGACCGCAATTTCCGGGTCTTCGAAAATCTTCTTGGTCTCGGCGATGACCTTCGATTCTTCGCCGTTGTAGCCGGTTTCGAGATCAATCTCGGCGTTGTGGCTGAAGAGATTGAAGGCATAGGGATGCGGCATCACCTTTTGCTGATACGGCTTGCCATCCAGATAGGCGCGCGTCGCCTCAAGCAGTTCGGCCATTGCCGCCGCACCGGCACCCGACGCCGCCTGATACGTGGCAATGATCAGCCGCTTGATGCGGTTCACCTTGTGGATCGGCCACAGCGGCACCAGCGCGGTGATGGTGGCGCAATTGGGATTGGCGATGATGCCCTTATGATCGCGGATACGGCTGGCATTGATTTCCGGGATCACCAGCGGAATGTCGCGGTCCATGCGGAAGGCCGAGGAATTGTCGACCACCACGGCGCCCGCCTTCACCGCCAGCGGCGCGAATTTGCGGCTGATGGTGGCGCCCGCCGAAAACAGCGCCAGATCGACGCCTTCAAACGACTTTTCGGTCAATTCCTGAACTGGAACGCTTTGCCCGCGGAATTTCATCGTCTTGCCGACCGAACGAGCGCTCGCCAGCGGCACAAGCTTACCGACCGGAAAATTGCGCCGCTCCATGCAGCCGGCAAATTCGACGCCGACGGCGCCGGTCGCGCCAACAATGGCGACGGTGGGATTCTTCTTCATCAGTCTTTCTCTCTCTTCTGGTCGCGCAACCCGGGCGGAAAGCCGCTTCACACTTTTCCTGGTTGCGTTCTTTAGGCCTCCGGCGCGGGCGATAACAAAAAAGCCCCTCACCTTGCGGCTGGGGCTTCGGTTTCGGCGTTGCGACCTTTGCTATCGGCGCGCGCGAACCAAAGCCCCGCTGGGCTTGGTCGTCTTCGTCGTGCGCTTAAGCATGCTGGTCATGATGGCTAGGAAATTATGGGCAGAGCGGCTCGCCGTCAACGGACGGATTGACACAACCGCTGGAACATTATTGCGGGCCGAGGAAGTCGAGGATCGCTTGGGCGGCGCGGCGGGACGGCTGGTCGGCACCTTCGCCCATCAGGCGCAAGGCTTCGTTCTGTTCGGCGACCTGACGGGCGGCGGCGGCGGGATCGGTGAGCAGCGGCGCCAGGGCCGCGGCGAGAAGATCGGACCGGCAAGGTTCCTGGACGAATTCCGGCACCGCCAGGCGATCGAGGATCAGATTGATTAAGGTATAATACTTAACGCGAATGGGGATCACACTGCGATAGATCGCGGCGGTGAGCTTGCCGACTTTGTAAGCGACGATCATCGGCGTGTGCGACAGCGCCAGTTCCGTCGTTACCGTGCCGGACGCAGCAAGCGCGGCGTCGGCGGCGTCGAACAAGGCGAATTTCTCGTCATCGCCCGCGACGATGGTGAGCGGGAGCGGCCAATGTTCCGTCCCCTGACGGATGCGCTCCGCCACATGCGGCATCGCGGCAATGACCGTATGCAGACCGGGAACCTGGGCCTTCAGCAGCGCCATGGTGTCGGCAAATATCGGCAACAAACGGCGCACTTCCATGCCCCGGCTGCCGGGCAAAACGGCGAGCAGCGGCGCCTCGGCGGGAATAGCGTGACGGGCGCGAAAGGCGTCGCCGCCAACCATCTTCTTGCCGCGCTCCAAAGCCGGATGGCCGACGAACACCGCCTTGAGGCCGTATCCCGCAAAAAACGGCGGCTCGAACGGCAACAGCGCCAGCACCAGATCGAAATACTGCGCCATCTTCTTGGCGCGGCCGGGGCGCGTCGCCCACACCTGCGGCGCCACGAAATTGATGGTGGGAATGGCGGGCGCGATTTTTTTGATGCGCCTTGCCACGCGATGGGTGAAATCGGGACTGTCGATCAGCACCACCGCATCGGGCTTGGTGGCGGCGGCAAACGCGGCGGCGCGGCGGATGCGGCGCAGGACTTCCGGGATTTTCGGAACCACTTCCTGCAGGCCCATAATGGAGGTGGCGGAAAGATCGAACAGACTGTCGAGACCTTCGCGCGCCATCGCCTCGCCGCCGACGCCGGTGATGGTCACTTGGCCGTGCGTGAGGTCCTTCAAAGCCGCCATCAGCTCGGCGCCGAGCAAATCGCCCGAAGGCTCGCCGGCGACCAGCATCAAGGTGAGAGGCTTCGT
Organism: Alphaproteobacteria bacterium; assembly: GCA_015654715.1. GTDB lineage: Bacteria > Pseudomonadota > Alphaproteobacteria > Micropepsales > Micropepsaceae > Rhizomicrobium. The sequence continues at coordinate 6,392 of JAATGK010000337.1, read as the reverse complement.
CATGACTGGAGCATCCTTCGAGACGGCGCTACGCGCCTCCTCAGGATGAGGGTGGAAAGGTGTTCAGGATCACACATGGGGCACGCCGACGATGAACAGACCGAGTTTATCGGCCGCCTGGATCACCGCGCGCTTGCCGACGATCAGCGCCCCGCCCGCTTCCACCGCGATTCCCGCCAGACCCACGGCCGCGGCATTGCGCACCGTCTGCACGCCGATCACCGGCAGATCGGTCTTGCGGTCCTGAATCGGTTTCGGTGCCTTGGCGAGCACGCCTTTGCGATGCTTTTCATCACCCCGGAAATGCGCCGGCAAAGCGGCGATACGCGCGATCATCGCGTCGGTGCCTTCGGCCGCTTCCACCGCCAGCGGCAAGCCTTCGCATACCACCGCCGCCTGGCCGACATCGAGCCGGCCCAGCGTGCGCACGATGTTGAACGCGGACGCGATATCGTCTTCGTCGTCGGACGACGGCTTGATAGCGCCCATGACACCGGCTTCGGCGAGCAACCCCGGCGCGGCATCCTGCGCCCCGACGACACGAAAGCCCTCGCGCGAAAACGTGTCGGCCACCGCGCGCAGCAGCGCATCGTCGCCCTTGCGCGCCGCCGCGATCATGCGCGGAGCGACCAGCACCCCCTTGGCATCAAGCTTGACCTCGGAAAATTTCGGCCGCGGCTGTTTGCCCACCAGCACGACATCGTCGCAATGCGAACCGCGCAACGCCTTCAGAATCTTGCCGACCTCGCCGAGAGAGGCGTGTTCGTGCGGATACCCGCTGATCCAATCATCGGCGCCGAGCGCAATGACGAACACCTCGCGGCCGGCTTCACGCGCGCTTTCGGCGATCGCCTTGGGAAGATCGCCGCCGCCCGCGATGATGCCGAGGGCGCTCATCCCTCGTCCATTTCCTGGCCGTGACGGCGTGCGGGGCAAATCTTGCGCTTGGCGGGTGCCGCGATGAAATCGAGCACTTCAACCACTTCCGGCACCTCGCCCCACGCCGCCCGGGCCTTGGCGACGCGTTCGGCCAGCGTGCCCTCATCGCTGAGCAGCACCGCCGCATAGGTGTGACGAAGCGCATGAATATTGGGACGCGGCACGCCGCGGCGCTTCAGCCCGATGAGGTTGAGACCGGCATGATAAGCATGACTGCCGAAGGCGATGCCGTAAGGGATCACGTCCAGATTGGCGCCTGCCATACCGCCCAGCATGGCGCCACGGCCGATACGGCCGAACTGCTGTACCGTACACAAACCGCCGGTGATGACATTGTCGCCGATGGTGACGTGACCGCCGAGCTGGGTGCCGTTGGCGAAGGTGCAGGAATTACCGACCACGCAATCGTGGCCGACGTGGCTGTAGGCCATGATGTAACAATGTGCGCCGATCCGGGTGACCTTGTGGCCCTTGTTGGAGCCGAGATTCAGCGTGACGCACTCGCGGATGACGCAATCCTCACCGATCACCAGGCTGGTGCCGGTGGCATCGTTGTGATGGATCTGAGACTCGCCGCCCATCACCGCATGCGGATGGATCACGGTGCGGGCGCCAATTGCGACATCGCCCGAAATCACCACATGGGAAAGAAGCCGAACGCCGTCGCCGAGTTTTGCCGCAGCCCCGACGATGCAATAAGGGCCGATCTCGACCCCTGCCCCCAGAACCGCACCATCCTCAACGATTGCCGTCGGATGCACCGCCATTGTCGCCCGTGCCTTCTTGAATCATGGCGGAGAATTCCGCCTCTGCGCAAAGCGCGTCGTCGACGTAGGCTTCGCCCGAAAAACGCCACACCGGGCCGCGGCGCCGAAGCGCCCGCACGTTCATGCGCAGCATGTCGCCGGGACGGACCGGGCGGCGGAAGCGGGCCTTCTCGATGGTCATGAAGTAGACGACGCGGTCACCCTTATCGAGCTTCAGCGAATACATCACCATGGCCCCGGCGGTCTGCGCCAGCGCCTCGACGATCAACACCCCCGGCATCACCGGATGATCCGGAAAATGTCCGGCAAAGAACGGCTCGTTGTAGCCGACCGCCTTGTAGCCGGTGGCGCTTTCGTTCGGAACGATATCCGTCAGCTTCTCGATGAAAAGAAACGGCGCGCGATGCGGGAGTAACCGCTTGATGTCCCCGGTATCGAGGACAACCTTCTTGGCCACTTGCTCCATCATTCACTCGCCTCGTTTCGGCTTTCTGGCCAATGCACTCACGGCCGCAATCTCGCGCAACCAGTCGCGAACCGGTTTGACCGGCATACCGCCGTAATCGCGGCCAGGCTCAACGTGCTGGCCCATGAACACGCCGCTCTTGCCGCCCAAACGCGCGCCCGAGCCGATCTTGGCGTGATCCGATACGCCCACTTGCCCGGCAAGAACAACGAAATCGCCGATCTCGCAACTGCCCGAGATGCCGACTTGGGCAACGATCACACTGTGGCGGCCAATTTGGGTGTTGTGCCCAATCTGCACCAGATTATCAATCTTGGTGCCTTCGCCGATCACCGTATCGCCAAGGGCGCCACGGTCGATCGTCACATTGGCGCCAACCTCCACCCGGTCCTGGATGATCACGCGGCCAAGTTGCGGAATCCTGGTATGTCCGGCGGGACCGGAGGCAAAACCGAAACCCGGCTGGCCGATCTGCGCTCCCGGCAGGACGGTCACGCCGTCGCCGATATAGGCGCTGGCGATCACGCTATTGCCGGCGATCTCGCAACCGCGGCCGATGGCGACGCCGCGCCCGACCACGACATTGGGGCCGATATGGGTGCCGTTGCCGATCTCCACCCCGGGACCGACCACGACGCCGGCACCGAGGAGGACGCCCTCGCCGATCTTGGCGGTGGGGTCGACGCCGGTGTTGAACGGCCCGGCGACGCGATGGCAATCGGGATAGAACATCTCCGCGATGGCAGCGAACGCATGCTGCACTTGCGCCACCGCGACCAGCACCGTTCCGGCGGGCGGCGTGAGTTTTGCGAATGCCTTGAGCGAGACCAGCACCACGCCTGCCGTCGTCTGGGCAAAGACGGCGGTCAGCTTGTCGCCGACGAAGAAGCTGAGGTGACTGGCACCGGCGCCGGACAAGCTGGCGATATCGTCGAGCTTCAGCGCCGGGTCCGCACCGTCCGGCACAGCCGCGTCGATTTTGGCGCAGACCTCGCCTAACGAAAAAGGCCCGCGGTTATCGTAGAAGCGAGGATCGGCCATGACGCCGCACTCGGCCTATTGCTGCGCAGCCTGCTGGCGGGCCGCAGCGGCGGCCATCCCCGGCGGCAACTGCGTCAGTTCCACCTTCACGGCCGGCATCTTCATGTCGAGCCGCTGCACCACAACGGCGGTGACATCGATGGCGTTCGGCGCCAGAAGGACCGAGGCGCGGTCCAGAAGCACCGTCGCCTGACGCTCCTGCATCACGCCCTGCAGGATCGGCCCGAGGGCGTCTTCGACCTGCGCATTCGCTTTGATCATGCCGCCCTGGATCAGGCCGCCGCGTTCCTGCACCTTCTTCTCGAAGGCCATCGCGCGCGCCTTCCAGGCGTTTTCCTTCTGTGCCTTGACCGAGGCATTCATGATCGCGGTCTCGGCGTCGAGTTGGGCTTTCTCGCGCTTCAGGCCCTCGGCTTCGCTGTTGAGCTGGCTTTGGGCCTGCTTCTTCAGCCCGTCAACTTGGCCCTGAATCGACTGGCCGACCTTCGACATCGCCACCGCGCGGCGGATGTCGACGATCAGGATGCGGGCGGCAGGCGCTGCGCCGGTTCCGGGAGCCGCGGCAAGCGCCGAGGGCGCCACCGTAGCCGCGGTAAGGACCATCGCTGCAACCGCTAAACTGCGAGTGAAAAGGGTTTTCTTAGACATGGATCACATTCCTGTGCCGGCACTGAAGTGGATGAATTCGGATTTGTCGTAAGGGGCCTTCACGACCGGTACGCCGAGGTCGATCTGTACGGGGCCGAATGGCGATTTCCATTTGATACTAACACCAGCCGAAGCGCGGAAGGCCATATTGTCTTTCACGTTCGGATAAGCGGCGCCGCGGAACGGCGTGTCGAGGTGGCCGAGGGTGCCGAAATCGGAGAACAGCGCGAACTGCATGCCGTAGTCCGACGGCAAAAGGTCGGGCAGACGCGCCTGCGCCGAACCCTGGGCGTAAAAGTCGCCGCCGAGGGCGCCGTAGTCGCCGGTATAGCTGGTATCGCGCGGACCAATGCCGGCGAGCTTGAAGCCGCGGAAGTTGTCGCCGCCGCGGAAGAAGCGCTCTTCGATCGGCACCGTGTCGCCGCCGTAGCCCTGAATGAAGCCCGAGCCCAAGGTCAGCGAACCGACCATGTCCCAGATCAGCGGACGATAACCGGTCCAACTGCCTTCGGTCTTGAGGAACTTGAGACCGCCGCCCAATCCGGCGAAGTCCTGGCTGATCGAGAACAGCGCGCCCTTGGTCGGCTTGAGGTAATCGTCGAGCGTGTTGAAGCCGAAGGTGAAGCCGATCAGCGATGTGTTGGTCGAGTTGCCGTAGAGCTGGATTTCCTGCAGCAGCGAAGCGGGCGCTCCCGAATACGGCGTGATTTTGTTGATGCGGAAGGTGTAGCGCAACTGCACGCTGCTGTATTCCGACGTCGGGAAGCCGAAGCGAATGCCCGCCGCGGTCACGTCGCCTTCATAGTTGGCCTGATTGTAGTCGGTGACCCACTTGTAGAGGTCGAGACCGGCGGCCAACGGACGATTGAGGAACCACGGCTCGGTGAAGCTGAACTGGTACTGTTTCGAGATCGTCGACATCGACACGCTGAGGCGCATGTTCTGGCCGCGGCCGAACAGATTGCGCTCGGTGTAGGCGAACTCGCCGACAAAGGACGAAGTCGAGGAATAGCCGGCGCCCAGCGAGACTTCGCCGGTCGACATTTCTTCGACATTCACGGCGATGTCGGTCTTGTCGGGGCGCGAGCCGGCCGAATTCTTGATCGTCACGTCCTTGAAGAAGCCGAGCGCCCGGATACGGGTGCGCGAACGGTCGATCAGGTCGCGATTGAAGGCGTCGCCTTCCTGGAAGCGCAGTTCGCGGCGGATGACGCGATCGAGCGTGCGGTTGTTGCCGACGACGTTGATCTTGTCGACGTAGACGCGCGGACCCTGCTCGATCCGCAAGACAAGATCGACCTCGCGCGTATCCGGGTTGCGGCGCAGGCGCACGCCGACATCTGCCGAAGCGTAGCCCTTGCTGCCAACGGCGTTGACCAGCACATCCTTCAGCTTCTCGACGCGGGTTTCGTCGTAGAGATCGCCTTGCTTGATATCGATCAGCGGCCGCAGCGCCTGGGACGGCAGTTCCTTGATCTTGGAATCGACCTCGACCTTGCCGAACGCGTACTTCTTGCCTTCGTCGATCGTGAAGGTGATGTAGAACGAGGAATGGTCCGGCGTCAGTTCGGCCACCGCCGATTTCACCGCGAAGTCGGCATAGCCGCGGCTGACGTAATAGCGGCGAAGCTGTTCGCGGTCGAACAACAGACGGTCGGGATCGTAATTGTCGTTCGACGCCAGAATGCGCCACCAGGCGCTTTCTTCGGTCGCGATATTCTTGCGCAGCGTCGAGTCGTCGAACGCCTTGTTGCCGACGAAGATGATCCGCGACACGCCGGTGGTCGGACCTTCGTTGATCGAATAGATCAGGTCGACGCGGTTCTGCGGGCGCTGGATGATCTGCGGATCGACCGAGGCGGCAAACTTACCATTGCGCCGATACAGCTCGATAATGCGCTGGACGTCGGACTGCACCTTGGCGCGCGTAAAGACCATACGCGGCTTCATCTGCGATTCTTTTTCGAGGTCCTTGGTCGTGACCTTGGAATTGCCCTCGAAATCGACGCGATTGATGATCGGGTTTTCGACCACGTTGACGGTCATGATCGAGCCGTCAAAATTGATCTTCACATCCGAGAACAGGCCGGTCGCAAACAGCGACTTGAGCGCCTTGTCGGAAGCGGATTCGTTGTAGTCGTCGCCCTCGTGCAGCGAGATGTAGGTGAGAATGGTTGCCGCTTCGACGCGCTGGGCCCCGGTCACCACAATACGGCGCACGACGGCTGGCGCGGCTGTCTCCGGTGCTGGTGCCGGTGCGGCCGTCTCTGGTGCCGGCACAGCATCGGGATTGCCCGACGGCAAAGGCGACGCCGGCGCTTTGCGCTGCGCGTCCACAGGACTCGCCATCACGACAGACGCCAGAACGAGCGTCGCCGGCGCCACGCGCTTCAATCGGGCGAACAGGGCCTTAGTGTTCATTCACCAGTCTCTGACTCGTCTCAGATCTTGCGGCACACAGCGCCATGCCATGTGCTCCGGCCGAGACCCTCCCAAACTATCTGACAAGATCGTTCCAGGTGGCAAAGATC
>JAATGK010000302.1 GCA_015654715.1 Alphaproteobacteria bacterium | reverse complement strand
CGCTCGCGGTAACAGCGGGCAAGCAGTTCATCCTCGCCGTCGGCCTCTCCTACGAGATGCTCGGCTCACCTGCCGGGCGCGAGGCCGTCCTTGCCATTCTGCGCAACCAGCCTCGCGAACTGCGCAGCTATCTCGCTTTCGTCATCCATCAGGTCCCGCACGGCGTGGCGCAGACCAAGCTCGGCTCTCTCGTCAACCTGCTGCGCCCATTCGGTCGCACCGTGTCGGCGACACTTGCGCCGCATAGCCATCTGTTCCGCGCCCACCAAGACATCGGTCTCAACAACATCGGCGTGGCCTTGAGCGAGTTCGGCGCCCACCCGCCGGGTCAGCACGAGATCGAAGAGCTGGCGCTCTTCGCCCGTCGCAATCACATGGGCACGTTCGTATTGCACATCAACAATATCAACACCCTGAAATTCGTTCAGGACGCCGGCATCCAGCAGATCGGCGGCTCCGCGGTGGCCGCCATATGCGAAGAACCGCGCGGTGTCTGGCGACTGACCTGGCAGCAGTTGATGAGCGAACAGATCGTCGAAATCTGGGGTTAGTTTTGTTTTGGCGCGCGATTTTCCGGAAAACCGGTTTCCACTTTTCCTGAAAGCGCTCTGGGGCGGATAATCCCGGCTGTCCGTTCGGCGGATGCGCGCGATGCACCCTCTCCTATATAGCGCCCCGGCCGGCGACAGATCGCTGTCATGGTTAGCAAAAGGTAAACTGCGCGGGTGCCGGCAACCGTCGGTGACACCGCAGAAAACATCACTTTTTCCGGGCAAAGCCGCCATTGACGCCAGATGCGCAGCCCAAGAGATTTACACGGCTTTAAGCTCAAGCGGCGATGATTGGCCAGATGGGAGTTTTGCAATGAGTGCGGTTGGCAAACCGAAAATCGTTCTGCTCGGGCAAAAAGATCCGGCGAAAGAGGTCGACCTATCGCCCGATGAAGGACCGTTCGAATCCTGGCTCGCCGTGGCGCAGGATATGTGGGGCCAGGGCAACCTGTCGCCGTGCGACAGCGTGTTTGCGTCGCGCGCGATCGGAACCATCGTGCCTACCCAGGGCGGCAATTTCGGTTGCGTCTGCTATCAACTCGGCCATCGACTTTTTACCTTCAGCCGCGAGGCCGGCATCTGGATCGATACCTTCGAAGGCGAATCCGCGCTCTCAAAATTGGAAAAGCGGCCGAAGGACAAGGTCAAGCTCGCGACCTGGAAGACCGGCTCGGGCCAACTCGGTTCCAAGCGCCTCACCCATCTCGCCATCCTGTCGCCGTCAAAGCTTCACGTTTCGCCGCAAGCGCTGGCGGCTGAAGCCAGCAAGGCCCTCAAGAAAGACGGGCAGATGTTCCTCGCCGATATCATCTGCGGGCCGAAGGGCAAACCGGCGGCTGATCGCCATCGCGTCGAGGAATGGAAGACCTGGCTCACCGACGCCGGGCTGAAATTCTATTCCGAAGTGGACATGACCAACGACCTGCGCGGCTCGTTGCTGCGCGGCCTGCATAATTCCGTTAACATGGCGGCCAACGTTCGCCACCTGCAGGAGCCGTGGAAGAGCCAGCGGTTCAAGGCGTTCGAGAAAGAACTCGAACAGGTCGTGGTGCTCCACACCGCCTTTGAGCGCGGCTTGGCCGGAGCGGTCGGCCTCTATTTCACCAAACCCTGATTTCGCCAAGCCCCGATTTTGCCAAGTCTTGACGGTTCCGCGAGGCCTGCGCCCCGCGGAACACAAACACTGAGAGTTAGGCCTTCAGATTGGCGTTGGCGAAATCCCAATTGACCAGATGCGCGAGGAACGTTTTGACGTAGTCCGGGCGGCGGTTCTGGTAATCGAGATAATAGGCGTGCTCCCACACATCAGCGGTGAGCAGCGGCGTCTGGCCGTGCACCAGCGGGGTGTCGGCATTAGCCGTCGCCACGATCACGAGCTTGCCGCCATCGAGCACCAGCCACGCCCAGCCGGATCCGAACTGGCCCACCGCCGCGGCGGAAAATTTTTCCGCAAAGGCGTCATAGCCGCCGAAGTCCTTTTCGATATGCGCCGCAATGTCGCCGGTGGGCTTGCCGCCGCCATTCGGCTTCATCGAGTGCCACAGGAAGGTGTGGTTCCAAACCTGCGCCGCGTTGTTGAGCAGACCCTTCTTCGACGGATCCGCTGCCGCAGCCTTGATGATTTCTTCAAGTGAGGCATCGGCCAGCGGCGTGCCTTCGATGAACTTGTTAGTGTTGGTAACATAGGTGGCGTGGTGCTTGTCGTGATGGAACTCGAGCGTCTTAGCGCTGATGTGGGGGCTGAGCGCGTCTTTGGCATAGGGCAGATCGGGAAGCTTAATCGTCATGACAATCTCCAGTCGTGTTCCATCGGCGGCAAAGGGAGGCCGCGACTCCATAGATTAGAGTTATTTCAAAAAGTGCTCCAGATTTCAACGAAAAAAGGCGGAATTCAGCCGTAATTTGTTCCCCCAAGAAACGCCAAAAGCGGCGCGTACCCTTCGGCACGCCCCGCTTTTTGAACACCGGGGAATGGTTCCCGGCGAGTTCAGTCGGTCTCGATCGGACCCGGCACCAGGCAATCCGCGGGAGCCCGGCTTTCCAACTCGAGACAGAGCTTATCGGCGTCGTTATCCATACCGGCCCAGCGCAGTTTGGCGATGAGTCCTTTCAGGCCTTCGAGGTCATCGGCCTGAAGGACATCTTGCTTGCGCTCTTGCCCAGAACCTTGCAACATTACTGCCTCCAGATACGCGTGTTTTGTTCGTTCTTGTTGCCGCGATCAAACGGTCGCTTGCACGCGATTTCGCAGCTTCGTCTTTGTACATCAATTCGGGTCTTTACGGACGTGCAAAGCTCTGTTTGGGTTGACGCAGCACGTCTGCGGTTTCGTCATAGCGTCCCTCACAAATCAGCCGCAATTGCTAGCTGGGGAGCCACCATGAAGTCGATCTTTCTCGTCACCGTTGTTGTATCCCTTACAACCGCAGCTTTGGCCGCGACCATTCCAGCGCCGCCCGCAACGCCCGCCGGCACCACCAGCGATGTGGTGCAAGGCGTCAAAGTCGCCGATCCTTATCGCTGGCTGGAAAACTGGTCCGATCCCAAGGTTCAAGATTGGACCGCGGCGCAAAACGCCCGCACTCGCGCCGTTCTCGATGCGCTGCCGAGCGAGAAGCCCATTGCCGCCGAACTGACGCGGCTGGTCTCGACGACATCGCCTGCCCTCGTCGGCCTCGTCCCGCGCGGGAAGATCATCTTCGCCACCTACTCCGACCCCAAGCTGCAGCAGCCGCTGATCGTGACTCTGAATGCGGCCGCCGATCCGGCTTCGAGGAAAGTTCTGATCGATCCCAATGCGCTCGATGCGTCCGGTCACATCGCGGTGGATTGGTATGTTCCCTCGCATGACGGCACGAAGGTTGCGGTCTCGCTATCGAAAGACGGCAGCGAAGATGGCACGTTGCACATCTTCGACGTCGCGACGGGCAAGGAAATCGAAACGCCAATCGCACGCGTGCAATTTCCGACCGCCGGCGGCAGCCTCGCCTGGACGATGGACGGCAAAGGCTTCTGGTATACCCGTTATCCCGGACCCGAGGCGCCAGCCGGCGACCAGCACTTCAATATGCAGGTCTATTTCCATGTCCTCGGAACCGACGCCGCGAAGGACGCAGTGGTGCTCGGCACCGCGGACGGGCTCGAGCGCGTGTCGGAAATCTTCCTCGACAACGAGCAGAACCTTGCCACCGCGATGGCAAGTGTGCAGAAGGGCGACGGCGGCATCTGGTCGTATTTCGTGCTCGAACAGGGCAAACCCACGCTGCGCATCGGGGTGCCGGAAGACAAGATCGTCCATGCCAGTTTTGGACCCGACGGCGCCGTCTACAGCATCTCGCGCAAAGGGTCTTCGAACGGATTTGTGGTCAAGCTCGATCACCCGGAGGCAGACGGCCTTGCCCATGCCAAGGTGCTGGTCCCGGAATCCGATGTGGCGATCGAGTCCAGTAACGACAGCGGCCTCACCATCGCCAAAGACCGCCTGTTCGTACGCGATATCATCGGCGGACCCAATCAGGTGCGCATCTTCGATTTGAGCGGCAACATGGTGGGTAAGCTGCCGCTGCCGGAAATCTCCGCCAACAAAGACATCATCGAACTCGCCGACGGCAAAATCCTGTTCGATGTCGCGAGCTATCTGAGGCCCGTCTATTACGAGACCTGGGATCCCAAAACCGGCAAGGTGAAAGAGACCGCGCTGAAGGTGATCTCGCCGGTGACGTTCGATGACGCGACCGTGACCCGCGTGTTTGCCACCTCGAAAGACGGCACCAAAGTTCCGCTCAACATCATCATGAAAAAAGGCACCAAGCTCGACGGGTCCAATCCGACCCTGCTCTACGGCTACGGTGGCTACGGCGTGAACCAGAACCCGAGTTTCCTCGGCGCGGTCCGGCGGCTGTGGCTGGACGCGGGCGGCATTTATGTGATCGCCAATATCCGCGGCGGCGCCGAATACGGCGAACGCTGGCACCAGCAAGGCATGCTGACCAAGAAGCAGAACGTGTTCGATGATTTCTTCGCGGCCGGTCAATACCTGATCGACAACAAATATACCTCCCACGCCAAGCTGGCGTTGATGGGCGGATCGAACGGCGGCCTGTTGATGGGCGCCGAGATTACCCAGCATCCGGAACTGGCGCGCGCGGTGGTATCGGCGGTCGGCATTTACGACATGGTGCGGGTCGAGCTCGATCCCAACGGCTCGTTCAACACCACCGAATTCGGCACCGTGAAGAACCCGGACGAGTTCCAGGCGCTGTATGCCTATTCACCCTATCATCATGTTGTCGCCAAGACGGCCTATCCGGCGGTGCTGATGACGACGGGCGCCACCGACGGTCGCGTCAATCCCCTGCATTCACGCAAATTCACCGCCGCATTGCAGGCCGCAAGCAGCTCCGGCCAGCCGATCTTGCTGCGGACCAACATGCACGCCGGTCACGGCATCGGCTCATCGCTCAGCGACCGCATCGCCGAGCAGACGGACATGTTGAGCTTCCTGTTTGATCAGCTCGGCATGGAGTGGCATGAATCTCCCTGAGCGGATCTGGGCGGGTGATCGCGCCCGCCCCACCGTTTTGGAATTCTATCTGCAAAGCGTCGCCGCAGGTGCGGCAGCGCTTGGCCGGGATGACAGTCAGGGCGTGGTTTCCGGCGGCGTGATAATCCGCACATCATGCTGGGGATAGGGAATGGTGATGCCGGCGGTTTTGAATCGATCCCAGATGGCGAGGAGGACTTCGCTTTTGACGTTGGACGTGCCGTGGCGCGGATCATCGATCCAGACATAAATCTGAAGATTGATCGAACTATCGCCGAATTCCTTGACCACCGCCATCGGTGCCGGATTCGCCAGCACACGGTTAACTGATGCGGCCGCCTCTTGGCACAAGCTGATCGCCTGATGCGGGTCGGCGTCGTAGGAAACCCCCACCTGCAGCTCCAGCGCAATCACCGCATCGGTGTAGCTCCAGTTCTCGACCCCGTTCTCGCTGAAATAGTCGTTGGGGATGAGGTGCTCGATGCCGCCGAGGGTGCGCAGTGTCACATAGCGCGCGCTCATGTTGGTGACGAAGCCATAGGTATCTTTGTATTTCAGAACATCGCCCGGCTTGATCGTTTTGCCGATGATCAGCGACAGGCCCGACACCAGATTGGACACGATCTTCTGCAAGCCGAGCCCGATGCCGAGGCCGACGGCGCCGAACGCCACCGTTAGGGTCGTGAGGTCGAGACCGACGGTCTGTAACGCGATGATAATCGCCAGCGCCGGCAGGAAGATCTTGAGCAGCTGGCTGAGGAGCACCTGCAGCGAAGGTGTCAGCGCCGATGCCATCTCAATCCGCCGTTGCAGGAAGCGATATAGAAGCTGTGTCATCCATAACAGCACACAAAGGATGACCAGCGCATTGATGCCGCCGAGCAGCGAGATGTGGTTCGTCTTGGCGTCATAGACAGGGACGCCCGCCAACCACGTCACCAGCGGGTGGTAGAGATCGAGGATACTGAGCGCCGCTATGGTGAAGCCGATGATGAAGATCACCACCGAAACGGCGTGGCTCTTGACCGAGAACGACAACAGCCGGATGCAGATCCAGGCGAACACCAGATCGATCGCGGCGTCGAGCAGATGTTGTTTGAAATCGAGCGCCAGCCCCGTCAGCGCGCCAAGCCACAATATGGCAAGCCAATAGAGCGGAAACGAGACGTGGACGGTGGTGCGGATGAAGCCTGCCCGCCATGCCAACGGTACGCGGTTGTGGGCAAACCGAGTTAGCGGTCCGCGCGTCAGCCACGCCAGCCACCACGCCAGCGCCCCGCCGACGACGATAACCCCGACCTGGGCGAGGAAGGCCGGCGTCTGTATCTGGGCCAAAATCTTATGCGGCGTCTCCGACAGGAAACGCGCAAAGTCGAAGGCCTGGAATGTAGCGTTCATGCGCATGGGCGATTCGTCCAGAGACCCATCATCGGCGCCCTTGCGGCCGCCATCAAGCCGACCCCAGACGCAACACCGCCGCGAGCATCGCCTCGACATCGCGGATTTGGGTGCGGTGATTGACGAACGCGCAACGGATGGCGAGCTTGCCGTTCACCGTCGTCGTGGACGGCGCGGCAATGCCGGATTCGTGCAAATCCACGACGATTTTCGCATTGGCCGCATCACTGGTGCCATAGCGGAAACAGACGATGTTGAGCTGCGCCGGCGCCAGCAGTTCCAGCTTTGGCTCGGCGCGCACCCGGGCCTCCAGATACTGCGCCAGTTCGCAACTGTGCTCGATGACTTGGCCGATGCGTTTCAGGCCATAGGTTTTGAGCGTGAACCAAGTCTTCAGCGCCCGGAAGCCGCGTGACAGGTCGGGGCCGTAATCGGAAAACCACGGCGCCCCCGCAGCAAGACCCTTGGCTTGCGGCCGCAAATAGGCGGCGGGGCTGGCAAAGGTGTCGCGATGAAGCTTGCCGTCGCGCACCAGCACGAAACCGGCGTCGTACGGCACCTGGCCCCATTTGTGGAAATCGAAGGCGATGGAATCGGCGCGTTCGATGCCGTTCACCAGCGGCTTCAGTTTCGGCGACAGCACCGCCAAGGCGCCAAAGGCACCATCGACGTGGAAACGCAATTTTTCCGCCGCGCAGAAATCGGCGATGGCGGAAAGATCATCGATGGCGCCGGTATCGACAGTTCCCGCAGTGCCGACCACCAGGAACGGTGTCAGCCCGGCAGCCCGGTCGCGCGACACGGCTTCCGCAAGTTTGACCAAATCCATCCGACCGTCGGCAGCAGTCGCAATCGGATGCACTGCGTCGGAACCAAGGCCGGACAAATCCATCGCTAGCGGAATGCAGCGATGCGCCGCCGCACTGGCATAGGCGCGCAATTTTCCGCCTGCCTCGCCGAGACCGGATTTGCGCACCTCGGTGCCGAGCGCCGCCGTCCGCGCCACCAAGACGCCGATGAAATTGGCCAGTGACGAGCCGGTGACAAACAGCCCGGTGGCGCCGTCGGGAAAGGCAAAAATCCGCCGCACCCAATCGACAACCTGGCGTTCGACCTCCATTGGGGCGTGATCGCGACCGCCGAGATTGGCATTCAGCCCACCCGCCAGCATTTCCGCCAGCATGCCGACGGCCGTGCCGCCGCCATGGACCCACCCCATGAAACCGGGATGGACATTGCCTGCCGCATACGGAACCACGCTGCGCGCAAATTCGTCATAGACCGCGCCAAGGTCGGCCGGCTCCTCGGGCAGACCGGCCCGAAACCGCACCCGTACATCGTCGGGGATCGGCTGCCACACCGGGCGCTGGCGGATGTCCGCGATGTAATCCACCATGTCGTCGAGCATGCGATGGCCTTGGGCGCGCAAGACCTCGAAATTCTCGGGATCAAGGGTCGGCTGGTCGGAAGAAGGCTTCACATCGCTCATGCGCGTCTTATATAGCATCAAGTCACGCCGTCGAGCAGGAGGCTGTCATGAAGGTCGGGTTCATCGGTTTGGGCGCTATGGGGCAAGGAATTGCCGCCAATATCTTGAAGGCCGGTCACGGTGTCATTGCCTGGAACCGTTCGCCCGCCCCGGTAGAAGCCCTCGCCGCTCTCGGCGCGACGCCCGCTACCAAGCCGGAAGATGCACTCCAAGCCGACGCCCTGTTTTCGATGCTGGCCAACGACGCGGCGCTGCACGAAATCGGACTCGACGGGCTGCTGCTGGATCGCGCACCCAAAAGCTTGGTGCATGTGAACATGGCGACGGTTTCGGTCGCCTTCGCCCGTGACATCGCTGACGCACACAAGCGCCGCGGCCTCGGCTATGTCGCCGCGACGGTGTTCGGACGCCCCGATGCGGCGGCCGCCGGCAAACTGACCGTGATCGCGGCTGGTGCGCCGGAAGCCATCGCCAAGGTCGAGCCGATTTTGAAAGGGCTCGGTGCCAAATATGCCGTCGTCGGCAACGATCCGGTACAGGCCAATTTGTTCAAGATAGCCGGCAATTTCATGATCGCCTCAGCCATCGAGACCATGGGCGAAGCCGCAGCGCTCTTACGCAAAGGCGGGGTCGATCCGAAAGTATTCTTCGACGTGATGACGACGGCGAATTTCTCGGCGCCGATCTATCAGATCTACGGCAAGATCATCGCCGATCAGGCCTACGACAAGGCCGGATTCAAACTCAGTCTCGGTTACAAAGATGCCGGGCTGACGCTCGCCGCTGCCAAGGAATTGGAGGCCGCTCTTCCGCTCGCCTCCATTGTGCATGACCATTTCACCGAGGCGGTGGCCAATGGCTGGGCCGACAAGGATTGGTCCTCGTTGGCGCTGCTGGCGGCTGAGCGGGCGGGCCTAAAGCGCTGATTGAAAGGTTAGGCCCTCATTTTGCTTCTCTCGCGGCGCCAAATTGCGTAAGAGGTCCGCGCGCAGAAACAAACTGGCCGCCCGATGTCCGATAACAGCAACCCCAACAGCTATGTCTTAACCGTGTCCTGCCCGGACCGCCGCGGCATCGTTTCCACGGTGACCCGATATCTGTTCGACACCGGCTGCAACATCATCGATAGCGCCCAATACGGCGACCGCGATAACGGCCGCTTCTTCCTGCGCATCTCGTTCGCCTCCGAGACCGGCGCCAGCGGCGAAGCCATCCGCGAAGGCATTGCGCCCATCGCCCGCGAATTCGATATGACGGCGGCGATCCACGACAGCACCGAAAAAACGAGGACGTTGATACTGGTGTCGAAAGTCGGACATTGCTTGGTCGACCTGCTCTATCGCCATCGCATCGGCGCCCTGCCGATCGAGATTCCGGTGATCGTCTCCAACCATCGCGATTTTGCCGACGTCGCCGCCGCCCACGGCATTCCGTTCCGCTTTCTCCCGGTGAACAACGACAACCGCAAGGCGCAGGAAAATACCCTGGCCGAAATTATCGCCGAAGAGCGCATCCATTTGGTGGTGCTGGCGCGCTACATGCAGATTCTGTCGCCGACGATCGCCGACGCCATGCCGGGGCGGATCATCAACATCCACCACTCGTTCCTGCCGAGCTTCAAGGGCGCGCGGCCTTATCACCAAGCGCATGATCGCGGCGTCAAGCTGATCGGCGCCAGCGCGCATTACGTCACCAGCGCCCTCGACGAAGGCCCGATCATCGAACAGGCGGTAGAACGCGCCACCCACGCCATGACCGGCGACGACCTCGCCGCCCTCGGCCGCGACATCGAAAACAAGGTTCTCTCCCGCGCCGTGCAATGGCATGCCGAGCACCGCATTCTGGTCAACGGCAAGCGGACGGTGGTGTTTTACTGAGTTTGTCTCATTTGAACAAAACTGCGTGAGGCTGCGCCGGTGCGGCGAGAGCCACGCTGACTTGTGGCGGCTGGCGTACTAAATTCTTGAGGCCGCACAGAGTCCCCCACATTCGCCCGACACCTCCAGCGCACTGCGGAGCGATGCCGGACGCCTGCGAGCGCTCCGGCGCCGAATGACCAATCACGCTAGTTCCGGGAGTCCGATCATGTCCTTCAATTTCTTCATGCCCACCAACATCTTTTTCGGAGCAGGCGCCCTGAACGAGCTGGGGCGCGTCCCCCTGCCCGGCAAGAAGGCCTTGGTGGTCATTTCGGCCGGCACTTCGATGCGCAAGCTCGGCTATCTCGCGCGCGTCGAAACGCTGCTGCACAACAACGGCGCCGAGACGGTCGTCTACGACAAGATCCAGCCCAATCCGACCAAGTCGAGCGTCATGGCGGCGGCGGTAATCGCCCGGACGCAGCAGTGCGACTTCGTCGTCGGCCTGGGTGGTGGCAGCAGCATCGACGCCGCCAAGGCTATCGCGGTGATGGCGAAAAATCCTGGCGACTACTGGGACTACGTTTTCGGCGGCAGCGGCCTCGGCAAACCCGTCACCGAGGGCGCTTTGCCGATCATCGCCATCACGACAACGGCCGGCACCGGTACCGAAGCCGATCCGTGGACTGTGGTCACCAAGGAAGACACCAACGAGAAGATCGGCTTCGGCAACAAGCACACCTTCCCGTACCTGTCGATCGTCGACCCCGACCTGATGATGTCGGTGCCCCGGGCGTTGACCGCTTATCAGGGCTTCGACGCGTTCTTCCACGCCGCGGAAGGCTATATCGCCGCCTGCGCCAATCCGATGGGTGACGTGTTTGCCTTGAAAAGCATTGCGCTGCTGGCGCGCTGGCTGCCGGTGGCGGTGAAAGACAGTTCCAACAAGGACGCGCGAGCGCAGGTGGCGCTGGCCAACACCCTCTCCGGCCTGGTCGAGACCGCCTCGTCCTGCACTTCGGAGCACTCGCTCGAACATGCCATGAGCGCCAATCATCCCAAGCTGGAACACGGCGCCGGACTGATCATGCTGTCGCGCGCTTATTTCAGCTTCTTCCTGAACAAAATTCCCGCCGAGCTATACGAAGACATGGCCAGAGCGATGGGCGAAAACGTCGACGCGCTGCCGAAGGACAAACGGGCCGCTGCCTTCCTGACGGCGCT
>JAATGK010000218.1 GCA_015654715.1 Alphaproteobacteria bacterium | reverse complement strand
GGTGTTGGAATAGTGGCGCCAGGCATTGCGCTCGTCTTTGGTCTTCTGCAGGCCGTCCGCACCGCCGACGATACGGGCGAGGTCCTCGGTTCCCGCCGCAATGTCGCGGTCGATCTCGGCTTTGAGATCGGCACCCGAGCCGAGGAATGCCACGGTTGCTGCAACACCGGCCGCGTCTTGAGAGACGTCGGCGACAAAACTCCATTCCTGCTTCTGCCTTGCCGCAAGCAACAAAGTGCTGTGGACGAAGTAGGCACCACGGCGGCCGCGCACCAAATATTCGGCGTCCAGAGGTTGACCGTGACGGAAGCGGTCGAGCTGGGCGGCGCACAGCAGATGGCACGCGGGCCTCAAGCCCTCGCACCAAACAGTGGTGGCGCGCAATGACTCGCGCGGCAACGGCTGGTCGGCGGGGATTGAACTCAAGCGGAAAAGGCCGAGACCAGTGGGAAGGTGAAGTTCGTTTTCCTTGTAGGCATCGGCAAGCGTCGAGTACTCGAGCTGGAAACGCTGCGTCAATCCGGCGGGCAGAAGATTCTGGATGCCGTCGACCAGCGTAATTTCCACCGATTCAGATGTGAGATTGCGCAGCGACGCACGGCGGACAAAACCAAAGCGGTCCGAACACATCCAGGCCGAGGTGAAAACCAAGCCGAGGTCGTGATTGACCTCCTCGAAAATCACCTTGTTGCCATAGACACTCTTGGCGAGACTTCGAGTGACGCGATAAAGCTCTTCACAGCGCGACGACAGCGGCTCCCACAAGCCTGTCCTACCACCCATCGCAACCTTGATGATGGTTTTGGAGCCCGTGATGTCGACGCTGTCATGGATCTTATCGTCGGTGTAATAGGGAAATAGCGCGTTGTCGACGTCGCGGCGACCGGCCGTCAGGGCACCAGTGCTGGAAACGAACATCCACTGGTCGGAACTACTCACAAGGCTCATCAAAAATGGCGCCACGGCGTCGCAATTGGTGATCTTGAAATACTTCTCACCGCTGAGATCGACGAGTTCCCCTTGCGAGTCGAGCGGCCCACCTGGGGCGACGACTTTGGGGGCTAATGGCGCGGTCATGTGATACCCTTACTCCGTAAACGACGCTATGAACTGCTCTATGGAATCGATGATTGGACAGGCGGCGGCCCGGCGGACGGTGCGGGATAGAGCTCCTGCATGACCGATTTGGCTTGCCGCGCCTCGTTGAACACCCCCCAGTGTCCTTCCGTACCTGAACCCTTCCAGGGCTCGTCGAATGCCTCGAAGACGAACACGGTGATGCCGGCAGACTTCGCCCAGGCGTTCAGTTCCTGGTAATAGCGCAGCTGCTTGGCCTCGCTGCCGGCACCCGCCGCGTTCTTGGGACTGTCGGTAAAGGTCGGCCAACCCGCCTCGCCGATCACAATGGTCTTGTCCGGGTGTGCCGTGCGCACCATCTCATAGACGCGAATCGTCGATGCCATTGCTGTATCGATGTCCTCACCATTCCACGCCGGATAGGTATGCATGACGATGAAATCGACGGCGCCCGCGAGTTTTGCCGCCGGATCGCGCCAGTAGAGTGAGTCATCGGCAACCGTCACGGGGCAACGCACGGCGGCCTTCACCTGGGAGAAATAAGACAGTGCCTGCGGCTCAGTGAGGCGATGGTCGGACCAGGAAACCAAAATCTCGTTGCCGACATTCACGGCCATGACGATGTCGGGATATTCGTTGGCGAGGCGGATCGCACGCACGATCTGCAGAGAATTGGCGTTGAGCTTTTCCGGGTTACCATTGAGCCAAACGCCAAGCATCACCTTGAGATTGATCTTCTCCCGCCGGATGGTTGCCAACACGTCCTCGGAATTCTGGCCGGCGCTGTAGAGGCGGATGTACTTCCAGTTCTTTTCGAGAATCCGCAGGTCCTCGAGAACCTGCTCGGGACTGGGAAAGCGGCCAAGATCGGGGTGGTGACCAGCGCGATAGCCGGAGTAGGCGATGGCGTTGCCATGCCAGCCGGGTGTCGCGAGGTCGTCGCCCGCACCGGCAGTGGCCAACGATCCGACAAAGAACAGGATGCAAAGAAGAAGGCGTTTCATGCCGCCTCTCCCCGCCGCGCCTTAAGGTCGGCCTCGATCTTGACCATTTGCGCCTCGGTCAAGGGGTAGAGTTGCATCAGGACGGCAGCCGCGATCATGAGCCCGCAGGGAACCCAACTTGTGGCCAGAACAATCCCGAGTAGCGAATGCGCGGTCTGTTCGACATTTGGTATGTAACCGAAGCTGCTCAGCAGTAGACCAAACATCCACGCCCCGATGGCCCAGCCGGCCTTCGTGCTGAAGACGGCAGAAGCAAAAACCAGACCGGTGTTGCGCCGGCCAGCGCGCCATTCGGCTTCATCGGCGACGTCGGCAAACATTGCGAAGACCAAAGGCGAGTTGAAGCCGATGATGAAGCTGGAGACGATCTGCAAGGCAAAGATCGCGACGATGTCGGTGGGCCCCACCATCCAGAATCCCGCGATGACAAGACCGCCAGCCCCGATGGCGAACATGAACAATGC
>JAATGK010000190.1 GCA_015654715.1 Alphaproteobacteria bacterium | reverse complement strand
AGGCCAAGGCTGAGCACGATGGTCTTGAAGAACGGTACCGCCAGCGTGCCGCTGAGGCTGGCCGGCTCCGCCTGCATGATGAACCAGGTGGCGAGAAAGCCGACGCCGAATTCGACCAGCAGCCGTAATTTCCCGCTGATGCCGTCGGACGAGTGCTTGGTGATCTTCATATAGTCGTCGGCAAAACCCAAAAAGCCGTAAGCGACCGTCACGAACAACACGATCCAGACGTAGGGATTGGCAAGGTCGGCCCACAACAGCGTCGAACACACCACCGAGATCAGGATCAAGAGCCCGCCCATGGTCGGCGTGCCCTCCATCTCGACGATATGGCGCTGCGGCCCGTCGGCGCGGATCGGCTGGCCCTTACCCTGCTTCAGCTTCAGCCAGGCGATCAGGCCGGGCCCGATCCAGAAGGCGATGAACAAGGCAGTGAGAATCGCGCCGCCGGAACGGAACGACAGGTATTTGAACAGACGCAGGAACGCGAGCTGATCGGCGTGAGGCAAGTAAAACAAAAAATGGAACATCGCTTAACCCCCAACCCTCGCCTTGATCGCCTCGATGACCGCACCCATGCGGCTGCCGTTCGAGCCTTTCACCAACACCGTGTCGCCCGGCTTCACCGCCGCCGCCACCACCGGCGCAAGCTCTTGCGAACTTGCCGCATAAGCCGTGCGCCGCGCTGCCGGCAGCGTGTCGTAAAGCGCCTGCATCAGCGGACCACACAGAAAAACGAGATCGGCGGACACGAGATGCGGCGCGATCCCCGCATGTAGCGCCGGACCTTCCGGGCCCATCTCCAACATGTCGCCGAGCACGGCGATTTTGCGCCCCGGCGCCGTGGCGAGGAGGCTGAGCGCCGCCGCCATCGAAGCCGGATTGGCATTGTAGCTTTCGTCGATGATTTCGACGCCATTGGCATGAATGCGTTCGCCGCGGCCTTTCAGGGCGACAAACTTCGACAGTGCCGCCGCCGCCGTCGCGACGTCGCCGCCCGCCGCACCGACCGTGAGCAAAGCCCCCAGCGCGTTGCTGGCGATGTGCTTGCCCGGAGCGCCGATCACCGCTTCCACGGACTTGCCAAAAATTTCGGCGCGAAGGCGCACGCCCTCCGCCGTCTCTTCATAATGGGTGAGACGGCCGTCGGCGCAAGCCGCAGAGCCGAAGGTGAGAATGTTGGTCACGCCGAGCTGTTTGGCGCGCGCGCGCAAACGTTCGCAATACGGACTATCCACCGGCAACAGGGCGAGACCGCCGGGAACGAGACCTTCAAAGATTTCCGACTTGGCGTCAGCGATGGCTTCGCAATTGCCGAAGAATTCCAGATGCGCCGGTGCGATGGTGGTGATCAGCACAATCTGCGGTTTGGCCAGCGGCACCAGTCCGCGAATCTCGCCGAAGTGATTCATGCCGATTTCGAACACGGCATACTCGGCGTCGCGCGGCAGCGAGGCGACCGAGAACGGCACGCCCCAGTGATTGTTGAACGAGGCGCCCGACACATGAGTCTTGCCGAGCGCACCGAAGGCAAGTTTCAGCATCTCTTTGGTCGTGGTCTTGCCGGCACTGCCGGTAACGGCGACGATTTTCGCCTTGGCGCGGCCCCTGGCGGCGCGGGCGAGGTCTTCCAGGGCGCGCTGGGTATGCGCCACCATCAGTACCGGGCCTGCCGCCTCGACAGAGCGCGACACCAGTGCAGCAGCGGCCTTGTTGGCGAACGCCTGCGCGATGAAATCGTGGCCATCCTTGCTGGCACCCTTGACCGCGAGATAAAGATCGCCCGGCTTTGCTTTGCGCGAATCCAGTACCAGGCGGGAGACCGTGAACGGCGCCGAGGCTTTGCCTAGCGTGGCGCGTTCGATTTCCTCCGAGGTCCACAACACGCTCATGCCCGGCTCCACTCCCGACCGCCCTGCGCTACCGCCGCCGCGACCGCTACGTCGCGATCGTTGAACGGATGCACGATCGTGCCGACGATCTGCCCGCTCTCGTGGCCTTTGCCGGCGATCACCAGCACGTCGCCTTCGCCAAGGTCGGCAATGGCCGTGCGGACCGCTTCGGCGCGATCGCCGATTTCCGTCGCTTCGGGACAGCCCGCGAGAATTTCCTTGCGGATCACCGCAGGCTCTTCGCTGCGCGGATTGTCGTCGGTGACGATGACGACATCGGCCAGCCGCGCGGCGATCTCACCCATTTGCGGGCGTTTGGCCTTGTCGCGATCGCCGCCGCAGCCGAACACCACCACCAGCTTGCGTGCCGTGTGTGGACGCAAAGCGGCGAGCACATTTTCCAACCCATCGGGCGTGTGGGCGTAATCGACGTATACCGGCGCCCCGCGCGCCGCCACCGCGACTTTTTCCAGTCGCCCCGGCGCGCCTTTCAGATGTTCGAGCGCTGCAAACACGCCATCGGCGGGCTCGCCCAAACCGATCGCCAGACCGGCGGCAATCAGCGCATTAGACGCCTGGAACGCACCCGCCAGCGGCAGCGCGACTTTATAGGTCTTGCCGGCGTACCGGATTTCAAGCTTCTGGCCGTCGAGCGACGGATCGCGCGACAGCAGCTTCAACCCGCCGCCATGCTCGCCAACGGTGATGAGACGGAGTCCGCGTTCGGCCGCGGCCGCGATAAAGGTTTGGGATTGTTCGGTATCGGCGTTGACCACCGCCGCCGCGCCGTCGCGCGCCAGATCGCGGAACAGCCGCAACTTGGCATTCAGATAATGCTCGAAGGTCGGATGATAGTCGCGATGATCGGGTGTGATGTTGGTAAAACCCACGGCGGCGATATCAACGCCGTCGAGCCGGTATTGATCGAGCCCGTGGCTGGAAGCTTCCAAAGCCAGATAGTCGATACCGTCGGCCTTCACATCCGCAAGTATTTTCTGGACTTCGATCGGCCCCGGCGTGGTGTGATGAAGTTCGATGGTGCGCTCCGGCGTCACCACGCCGATGGTGCCCATGCTTGCGGCGCGCTTGCCCAGCGCCGTCCAAATTTCACGCAGGAAAACGGTGATCGACGTCTTGCCGTTGGTGCCGGTAACGGCGGCGATGGTCGCCGGCTGGGCGCCATAGAACGCGGCCGCCGCATGCGCCAAAGCCAGGCGAGGGTTTTCTGCCGGGATGAAATCCACGCCTGCGGCTTTCACGGCATCGGCGATTTCGGGCTTGCCGAGCACGGCAACGGCACCGCGCGCCACCGCATCGCCGACGAAGCTGGCGCCATCGCCCTTATTGCCGGGGATGGCGGCAAACAGAAACCCGGATTTGACCTCACGGCTGTCGCTGGCGAGTCCGGCGAATTTCTTCACCGCCTCGGGCCCAACCACCACCTTTTTACCCGTTACCATTATGGTTCTCTTTGGTGGCGGTTATCGGATTGATCCGAACCCCGAGCAAGGGAGCAATGCGCGCAACGACGTGTCCAGCAAGCGGCGCCGCAGTGTAACCGGCGAGGGCAAAACCACCGGTAGCCTTGGTTCCATGCGGCTCGTCCAGCACGACGAACACGAGATAGCGCGGATCTGCGATCGGGAATGTGGCGCAGAATGATGTCACCAGTTTGTGCGCCTGGTAACCATGCCGTCCCGGTTTTTCCGCCGATCCCGTCTTACCGCCGACGTCATAGCCGGGAACATCGGCCTTCCTGCCGGTGCCATCGGTGACGACATAGCGAAGCAAACTGCGCATGGTGGCGCTGGTTTCCGGTGACACCACCTGCTCACCGCGACTGTCCACAGGGTTCTTAAGCAGGGTCGGCGCGATTCGCCGCCCACCGTTGACGATGGATGCAACCGCCGCGGCAAAAGACAGCGGGCTCACCGAAATGCCATGACCGAAGCCGATCGTCGCGGTTTCGACGATGCCCCAATTTGAGGGATAAAGCGGGCGGGCCCGTTCCGGCAGTTCACTCTTGAGCGGCCGCAGCAAGCCGAGATTGGTGAGAAATGCGCGCTGACGTGCGGCACCGGACCGAAGCGCAATCTGTGCCGTACCGATATTGGAAGATTGCGCCAGCACATCGCGCGCCGACAGATACGCGGGCATGTGTTCGGCTTCGTGGATGGTGTACTTGTCGATCTTGAAACCGTTGCCGATCGGCAGGGATTCGTCGAGCCGAATCGTGTGGTCTTCGACGGCGAGCGAAAACGCCAGGATCTTGAACACCGATCCAAGCTCGTAAACGTCCTGCACCATGATGTTGCGGCCGGAATCGCCTTCGGTGAAATCGCGCGCGTTGGGATCGAAATCCGGCAGCGATACCAGAGCGAGAATCTCGCCGGTCTTGACGTCCATCACCAGGCCGCCAGCGGCGCTGGCGTGGAACTCAGCCATGCTAAGCGCGGCTTCATGCGCCAGAATGAACTGCACCCGCGTGTCGATCGACGTGGCGATCGGGCCCTGACCGCTGCGAACCTGTTTTTCGAGACCGAGTTCCAGGCCCGATACGCCCTTGCCGTCGAGATCGGTAACGCCGACGACCTGCGCCGTGGTGCGCCCGAAGGGATAATCGCGCTTGGAATTGGGCAGATATTCAAGACCGGGCAGCTTCAGTGCATCGACCTTGGCGCGCACCTCCGGCACCACGCGGCGAGCGATCAGCGCCGAGGAGTACTTATCGCTGAGCACCGCCTTGACGCGCGCCAGATCGGCACCGGTGGCGGTGGCCAGCGCGGCGGCGGCGGCACGCTTGTCTTTCAGAAGTCGCGGGCGGGCGTAAAGATCGTCGGCCGGTTGGTCACGAGCGATCAGATCGCCATTGCGATCGACGAGATCGGCGCGCGCGGTAAAGACGGCTTCGCTCTTGCGGGGGACGGCCTGCTTTTCGCTGAAGGCCGTGACGTCGACAAGGCGAGCGCCCACACCCAGGAAGGCGACGAAAGCAAAAGCCGCTCCGAAGAGGATTCTCCTCTGATAGACGGTGAGCTCGGCCGCCATAGAGCCATCACATTCCGCTGCGCAGCGCGGCCTTGACGACCGGCGTCGGCGCGGCCTCGACCTCCGCACTGGCGGAGTGGACGTCTTCGTTGTTCAGCATATCGCCGCGGCGCGGTAGATCGTGCACCGACGCGAGCTGCACCGACGGTGCGTTCTGCATGCCGAGCTGGGCTTCGGCGAGCTTCTGGATCGCTTCGGGATTGGCGACCTTCTGCCACTGCAATTCGAGCACGCTGATGTTTTGCGTTTCCGCCTTGATCTGCTTTTCGGTGCGCGTCAGTTCCTGACGCGCGATGCGGGTCTGCTCCGACACGTGATAATTGGCGATGCAGGTGAATCCCATCAGTCCGACGCAGAACGTACTCACAACACGGATCATGGCGATCTCCTAAGCGGCAAGGCGTTCGGCCGCCCGCAACTTTGCGGAACGGGCACGGGGATTGGCATGAATTTCAGCCTCGCCGGGGGTGAGCGGCTTCGAATTGACGAGGCGGTACTGCGGTTTGACGGCCGGCACGGCTTGCGGTGTGTGACGCGAAGGCTGCGCCACGGGCTTGCCGCGTTCGACCAGAAAACGTTTGACGATGCGATCTTCGAGGCTGTGAAACGCCACAACGGCCAGACGGCCCGCGGGCGCCAAAATAGCCGTCGCGGCCTCGAGCGCACGGGCAAGCTCGCCGAGTTCGTCGTTCACATGGATGCGCAAGGCCTGGAACGTGCGCGTCGCCGGATGGATCGGCAAACGCAGTGCGGCAGGGCCGAGCACGCCGGCGACCAGATCCGCCAGTTCCAAGGTGCGCGACAGCGGGCGCGCCGCGACGATAGCTTTTGCGATGCGGCGGGCTTGGCGTTCTTCGCCGTAACGCACCAGCACATCGGCGATCTCGCGCTCGTCGGCGGTATTGAGGAAATCGGCCGCGCTCATCCCTTCGGCCGCCATACGCATATCAAGCGGGCCGTCGGTGCGGAACGAGAAACCGCGCGCCGGTTCGTCGAACTGGAACGAGGACACGCCGAGGTCGAGCACGACGCCGTTGGTGGAAGTTTCGCCGCTTGCCGCCAGTAAGCGGTCCATGTCGGAGAAGGCGCCGTGCATCAGGGTGAGACGGCCGGGATAGGCGGCGACCAGGGCTTGGCCGCGCGCGATCGCTTCGGGATCGCGGTCGATGCCGAGGACGCGGCAATCGCAGGCTTCCAGGATGGCACGCGCGTAGCCGCCGCCGCCGAAGGTGCCGTCGACATAATGACCGCCATCGCGCAGGTTCAGCGCGCTAAGAACTTCGGCAAGCATGACCGGAACGTGGCTCATGGCGTGCCCTCGCCCGACGGAACGGCCGGGGCCGGGGCCGATGCCTGCAGCGCCGCCCGGGCAGCGTTTTCCTGGGCGATGCGGGCGGCACGCTCGGCCTTGGCATTGGCGAGGCGCTGCGCCTTCACCGGCGCATAGGTTTCCGGATTCCAGATTTCGAATTTGGCCCCGACGCCGACGAACACGACGCGGTCCTTGAGACCGGCGGCTTCGATCAGCTCGTCGGGCAGACGCACGCGGCCATTTTCATCGATCGGCAGCGACGACGCGCCCGACACCAGCGGGGCGGCGAGATCGTTGTAAGCACCAGAAAACAAGGGGTCGAGCCCCTCCAGCCGCTTCAACTCGGACGTCATCATCTCCTCGCCAAAGCCGGTGAGGGAGGTCTCGTCGAGCGACGGGCTGACATACACGCCGGTGGTGTTTTGGGTGGCCAGAACCTGCCGCCAAACGGCGGGGATGCACACCCGGCCCTTGCTGTCGAGTGTCCCAGCATATGTCGTGATGAAACGCCGGTCCGACACGAGCTCCGCCCCCGTAAGTCCCTAGGGAGCTTGGCTTATGCCGAAAATACGGGAACCCTACCCGCGCCATCCCTGGGACGGTATGGGATACCATGGGCGGAAACGGGAAGTCAATGAAAAAACCTAGGAAATTGAGGGACTTGGAATCAACCGATAGACATCATGAGTCTAGCTCTTGCGAATCATAGAACAAACCATAGACGGGATAACGGGGCAAAAAGAATGGTAAACGAACTCTTAACAAACACCGCGTGGGACTATGGTCACATCCGGTTAACAAACTCTTAACAGCCAGCCGTGAAACAATTTCGGCGGCGCCCTGCGAAAGGTTCGCCATGCCTGCCTTAATCCTGATGAATTCGGTCGGATATGTCCGCTCCGCCCGCAGCAAAGCCGAGGACGACGGCTACGCCATCTCAGCGTAGGTGCCCCTCCGCCTCACGGCGATGTCATCATGCGATCAGGGGCGAGTTGCTGCGGCAAGCTTGGCCGCGAAAGCGTCGACGCCGTTCCAGTCGGTGTAGTCGACCTGTGTCGCCGGATCGGTCGGACCGCCGGTCAGCGTCATGATGAACTGGATGGCAAGCCGGTCGAATAGACGATAGCGCGGATAGTCGAGGCGCCCCGCGATTGCCACTGCGAGATCTGGCGACAGCCGCCGCCGCTTGATCCACTTGCGCAAGTACGGATTGGTTTGCGGCGAACGTTTGTCCGCTTTGCGCGCCGTCAGATTCACCGAGGCCAAGGCGAGCCGTGGCTTCGTTTCCAGCGCGGTATAGACGTCCAATAGGACCTCGGCCTCGGGCAAAGGCCGCCCGTAGCGGATCGCGGCGATGAGAACGATGTAAGGCAACGCCGCCACCATACCGGCCGTAGGGGACACGGCGACATCGACAGATACCGCCGCCACGCCCGCCTCCGTCAATCGGCTCGCGATGCGCTCCGCAATGCGGCGGGAATGTCCGTCGCGTGTCGCGTAGAAGATGGGAAGCCGGGGGGATGATAGAGACGAGAGCGAGGACGCCACAACAAAGCCTCGAACGAACCGCCGCCGATATGATCACTTCAAACGCCGGCAGGCGAGAGCGGATGAAGGTCTACGGGCTTGGCCGTCGTGGGCAACGCGCCGGCAGGTAAAAAGCGTCAGACAGCCTATAAGCCGGGTTTTGTCTTCCGCCTTGCGACGGATGGATGACCATTCCTCTGGGACGTCCGTTGCCGGACGCCTCACGCGACCTACCCGGACGGCTACCCGGAAACGGGTTACGTGCCATCCCTATTTGGTCTTGCTCCCGGTGGGGCTTGCCGTGCCGTTCCTGTTGCCAGGACCGCGGTGCGCTCTTACCGCACCATTTCAACCTCACCTCCGCGCCCCCGAAAGAGCGGCGGATCGGCGGTATATTTTCTGTGGCGCTATCCCTAGGGTTGCCCCCGGCGGATGTTATCCGTCACCGTGTTTCCGTGGAGCCCGGACTTTCCTCCCAGCCCCGCACTTTGCGTTTGCACGCAGCCACGAAGCCAAGCGGCCATCCAGCCATCTGACGCGGGGCGACTATAAAGTGATGCGGCGCCAGAGACCAGTCAACCAGACCAGCCGATCAGCAAAAATGATCAGTAGCGCGCGATTCTCGCGAACGAAGGCAGCCACACCGCCAGCTTCTTGGAGACCGCGATCCGGCTGTGTTCGTCGAGGTAGCCGCGCTCCAGCCCATCCATGTCGATTTCGTTGCTGCCGATCGGCAACACGATCTTGGTCGACACATATTTGCGGCCGTAATTGAGTTCCGCGATCTGCTTGTCCGGTTCCTGCCGGATTTCGACCTGAACGTGCCAGGGGAGAATCGCCATCGGCGTACTGGTGTCGTCATCGATGCCGCTGATCAGCGGGCAGAACAGCAGCGTCTGCGTTTGCGCCAGCATCTCGTCGGAAGAAATGATCACACCGTATTGAATCTTGGCGGGCAGCCCCATTCCTTCGAGCACGGGGTCACCGAGCTTGACCACTTTCCACGTCGTGCGCATGTCGCGCCTCGGCGCGCCTAATCTTCGCGTAGCCGCGCCGGACCAGAAAAACATCATGTAGCCCCCACCCAAAACCAAAACCGTCAACAGCGCGAGGCTGATAACAATCACCCAGTGTGCCATCGCCCCCGCCCTTCGTTAACCCTCAGAGCCTCTGGAAGACACTCGACGACTTCTTCTCTTTCTTTTCGTCTTTCCTTGGCGACAGCGTAATCACGACCACCGAAGGTTGCGCCGGCTGCGGTGCCTGCGGCGTCCCCGGCAACACGAAAATCGGTGAATTCGGGTTGGAGGTCACCACATAGCCGTTGCCGACCGGCGCCGACGGATCGTTCCCCGGAGGCGTGCCCACAGACATCCCATTCGACCCGACGGGAATAACCTGCACGTCGAAACCGGGAACGAGCTCTTTGTCCTTATTGGGCATCGGCACCCTCCGTAGGATTTACGGAAAATTTTAACACATTATTTACGACGGGCAGAAGGCTAATCCTGCAAATTTGCGCGGCGTTGCACAGCCAGCAACTGCGACTTGTGCGCTGCTGTTAACCGTATGCCGCCTCGATGCAGCCGCGGATTACGCCTTCAGCGTCCTCGCCTTGCGCTAGCCGCGCAATGATATTGCGGCAAGCTCGACGCGAGCGGCCCAGCATTCGGCCGGGCATTGCTTCACACTTTTCCGATCGCGCTAGCTTATTGTTTTGCCGCGCGATTTGCCGGAAAACCGCGTCACACTTTTCCGATCGCGCTACCCCTCCTCCAGCGCGAAGGCAGCGGCCGCACCGGCGTGCAAGGCGGTGGTGTCGAACAACGGCACCGAAGAATCGTTTGCCGTCACCAGCAGCGGGATCTCGGTGCAGCCGAGAATGATGCCTTGGGCGCCTTGGGCGGCGAGCCCCGCGATGATCGCGGCCAATCGCGCCCGCGACGAGTCGCGGAAGTGGCCGCAGCACAATTCCGCAAAGATGATGCGATGGATTTCATCGGCGTCATCGCCCTGTGGCGTCAGGATGTCGAGACCGAAGGCCGTCTTGAGGCGGCCTTTCAGAACCTCCGGGCGCTCCATAGTGAACTTGGTGCCGAGCAGGCCGACACGCCCGAGCCCCTCGGCCGCAATCGCTTCGCCGAGCGGATCGGCGATGTGCAGCACCGGAACGCGCACCGCTTTCTCCAGCGCGGACACGCACAAGTGCATGGTGTTGGTGCAGATCAGGAGTACGTCGGCACCGGCCTCAACCAGTCCTTGTCCGGCGCGTGCGATCACCGTGTCGCATTCGGCCCACTTGCCGGCGCGCTGCAGCGCCACGATGTCCTCGAAATCGAATGAGTGCATCAGGATGCGCGCCGAATGGACGCCGCCGAGCCGCTTCTGCACGGCCTCGTTGATCAAGCGGTAATAGGTGATGGTCGATTCCCAACTCATCCCGCCGATCAGGCCGATGGTTTTCATGTATCCCTCCGCTGAAGCGGGCGGACACTATCCGGCCAAGAGTCCGGCGAGTATGGCCGCACACTGAGCATCGGCTACGCCGTCGATGCATGACGGGCGAAAGTGGCGCTGAAACGCCGTAATCACGCATTTGAGAGAGCTCTCGACGTGCGGCGGAACGCCGTAGCCAAACGCCGATAGGCTTGCGGCAAACGCATTCGCCGGCGTGGCGGGCTTCGGCCACAGCCCGATGCCGGCCGCGGCCAGCAACGGCCACGGGAACAGCTCGCCAGGGTCGGTCTTGCGCGCCGGCGCCACATCGGAATGGCCGAGCACACGGTTCGCCGAAATCGCGTGACGCGCGAGAATACCGTGACAAAGCTCGAGCAACGCGTCGATCTGGCGCTCCGCAAACGGCTGATAGCCGAATTCGTGACCGGGATTGACGAGCTCGATGCCGATCGAGCGACCGTTGACGTTTTTCTCGCCCGCCCAGAACGAGACGCCGGCGTGCCAGGCGCGGCGCTCTTCCGGAACGTGACGATAGATGCAACCACCGCGATCGATGGTGTAATGCGCCGAGACCTTGGCCTTGGGATCGGTGAGACGCGCCAGCGCCTCGTCCGAGGTCTTCATGCCGGTATAGTGCAGCACCAGCATGTCGATGGCGGCACCATCGGGCCGCGCATCGTGGTTGGGCGACGGGCATTCGACGAAATGGAACGGCATCATACGAAGATCTTATAAGCCGCCGTTTCGCCGTTGGCGCGTTTTAAAGAAAACTCCGCACCCTTTTCGTGTTCGTCGACCAGGGCTTCGAACAGGCGCAACGCATTGCGGATGACTTCGGCATAGGACGCCGCTTCGGTGCGGTCTTTGAGACGCTGCAGGCGGTCCATCGCTTGCGGCGGCAGTTCGAGCTGCACCCGTGTGGTGGCGCGCGACGGCTCTTCGCCGCCCGCTTCCATCGCATCGGCGGCGGCGCGCATGGCTTCGGCCGTCATGCCGCGGAAGCGGCGCCGGTACTGACTGTGATCGTGCATGGCTGCCTTCTTCAATCGCGATGGTGCAGGCTGGCGAGGATGGCGGCCAAGCCCAAGACGGCGAGCCCACCGACGATCAGATGATGCAAGTGATGCGCGCGAAAATCGCGCATCGCTTCGACACCGGCGCGTTCACCCCGGCCTTCGCGCCAAGCGCGGCGGCGGGCGTGCCATTCCTCATGCATCTGATGGCGGAAGCGCCGCCAAGCCTCGCGCCGCGCGTCATGGCGGCCGTGGCAGGTGCCGAGGTCTTCCACGTCGGGTTGGGTTTCGGTTTCGGGGCGATTTTTTTCGTCGACCGGGAAATCTTCCCCAACGCCGACGCCAATTTTGCTCATAGAGCCTCCTATAGTAGTGACCGGACGCTGTCTTTTAGGCGTTCCGTTGAGGTGTATATCATCAATATATCATCAAATGTCAAGCCCACGGTAGTGATTCAGTTTGAAATCTGCGAAAGGAAATAGGAACATCTTCAACTTAGAATTATTAGAATGTCGTGAGAGGGTGGAAACGATGGATTCGAGAATTTCTGCCTGTGGGCAAATCAACGCAGTGCTAACCGCGTGCGAGGCTTTGCCTTTTCAGCGCCCCAAATCGATGAGTATCCTCGTTACCGCTGGGGGAGGGACTGGTTATGACGAGTGATGCGCAGAGGGCCGCGATCAAAAAGATGATCGAACGGCACACCAAGGCAGTAACCACCTCAAAGAAGGCGGCCCGGGATTCGCTCATCAAAGAGGGCGTCTACACCCGTGACGGAAAACTAGCGCCGTCCTATGGCGGCCCTGAAAAGAAGTTCGCCTAAATCCCAGTTTAGGCTTTGAGCCGCCTGCAAACCTCCTTCGTGCTCGGTTACCATGGTTGCGAAAAGTCGTTCGGCTTAAACGCCGTGAACGGCGAAGCAAAGCTTGCCCCAAGCAAAGGTGTAATCGATTGGCTCGGCAGCGGAATTTACTTCTGGGAGGGTGACCCTGGACGCGCAATGGAATGGGCTCTCCAGAAAAAGAAGCGGGGCGACATAAAAGAACCTTTTGTGATTGGCGCCGTTATAGACCTGGGGAACTGTCTTGATCTCTGCGTTCGCGAGAATATTGAGCTTGTAAGGCTTGCCTATAAGTCCTTCGCGACGGTGCAACAAACGGCTGGGCTGCAGATGCCCGAGAACACTACTGCACCAAAGGACAAAAGCCCGGATAAGGTTCTCCGCTTTCTCGATTGTGCCGTGATCAATCACCTGCACTCGATCATCAGGGAAAACCCTCTGCCTGGGATCTCGCCATTTGACACCGTTCGAGCCTTGTTCCCAGAGGGTCTGGATTTGTACGAAGGTAGCGGGTTCAAAGATAAATCACATTCCCAAATCGCAGTTCTGACGGCATCGTATATCAAAGGCGTTTTCCTGCCACTCAAGTGATGCAAGTGGGTTGATGCGCCTCATAACCGGCCGTGCGGGCGCTTCGTCCGCTTTGCGCCGCGAGTTGCAATTCGCATCATGCCGGGCGACTTTCCGGCTAAGCCTTTGGCGAACATTCAGCCGGTGCATAATTCAAGAATTTCGCACCGCGAAACGGTGACTGGAAAATCAGCACCTTAGCCGATGCAGAAATCCGGTGCGAATGTCGGTGTTCGAGCGGCCTAACATTCCACTTGCTCGCTCGTGGACGGCACTTCTGCCGCAACCCGGACATGGGCTGCGAATGTTCGAGATTGCGCGGCATCGCTAACCATATCCGTTCAGGTTGGATTGCTTCTGGCTTGTAACAGCGTATCGATTGCCGCACCCCCTTGTAAGGTTCGCTGTCCGTTCCCACCTTTATCCGGTGACGAAAAAAGGTGTCCGGCGAGCGATTAGCTCCGCATTGACCCGGGCACCGGTCGGAAGGAGTGCCAGGCAAGTTGCAGCGGCGAAGGGTGTTTCGCGAACGTCCCGATCCGCAGTCCCGATCCGCATCGGAGCATGAGAGCATACAGAACCGGGCGCGATCTCGTGCGCGCACCAAAGTGGACGGGCGTTCCGGCCATGGCGTGGGGTTCGTTGACGAAGCAGAATGTGCCTGTCATTCGCTGCTTGAGTGCGGCGTTTGCTGGCGCCCTAGCTTCCGGGTGCGATCCCAACTGGAGCGGATGTGCGCGGCGCATCCGCTTTCGGCGTATTAGAGCGCTTCACCGAAAAGTGCCCGCGCGCGTTGCGCGCATTTTAGAAACGGGCGTGCAAAGCACGCCGGGCGGTT
>JAATGK010000363.1 GCA_015654715.1 Alphaproteobacteria bacterium | reverse complement strand
TCTTGTAGTCCTCCAAAACCCTGAGCAGCATGAACTCTTTCGCGTCAAGGTTCTGGCGCTGCAGATCGTGTTCCATGCTGGCCAGGAAACTGCGGTAGATTTGGTAGTGCGCCAGCATCACTTCCCAGATTTCCATCTTTTCTCCGTGTACTGGCCGAAGGTACGCCGGCATGATCGATGCTCCATTGCTGCCACATCGCCTAGATTAGACCTATAAATCTCCGTTCGGAACGCTTCGGTCGCAGCGGTGCGCACAGCCTTATCCAGGCGGCGATGCCGAAGACGAGGGCGGTCAGCGCTAGCCTGGTCCATTCCGGCGCAGCCTCGGTCAGGGTGGCGTGCATTTCGACGAGTTTTACCGTGAGATGGATGCCAAGGGTGGCGGGAACCAGCTTCGCCAGTTCGACGAGCGCCGGCGCCACGTTGGAATGCGGCCACGTCAGACCCGAGTAGAAGAAGAACATGAAGGACATCGGCAGCAGCAACTGGCCTCCTTGTTCGCGCCGCAAGAGGAAACTGCCCAGCCACATGGAGGGCATGACCACCGCCGCCGCGAAGATCGGTGCCAGGAACAGCATGCGGAACACCTCTCCACCGCGTGGATAGTCTTGCTGCCAAAATGCCATCCCCCAAAAGTAGAGCAGGCCCAGGCAACCGATCGTGATGAAGGCGAAGGCACGCGCGGCAAACCATGTGGTGGTCATTTTTCGCCCGTAACGAGTTCGCCATGTCGGCATCATCAGGCAGATTCCGAGCAGCAGCGTCTGATGCACGACCATGACGAAGACGCCCGGGACGATGGCGCTGCCGTAGCCATCCTGGGTATTGAACAGCGGCCGCATGACGGCGGTGACCGGCGGCGCGGCGGGAACACCTTGCGCCGGAACCATCATGCGTATGGCGTCGACGGCGGTGTTGTTCAGGGCGCCGGCCAACGCGCCTAAGGCCCCCCGGGATCGCACCAGATAGGCGCCATTGCCGAGCAGCGCGGCGTTGCCTTTACGGCCCCGCAGCGTGTCGCGCTCGAAGTTCGCTCCGATCCACAACACGGCGTCGACATGACCCTGTTCAAGAAGCTGCTGGCCCTGTTCTTTCGAGCCGACTTCCGCGACGACGTCCACACCCTCGGTGGCGCGCGCCGCCATGACCAGGCGCCGGCTGAGCGCCGATTGGTCGAGATCGGCGACCGCAATCGGCGTGTGGTGTGCCACCTGATGGTTATAGGCCGATGGGTAAAACAAGGAATAGAGCACTACGGCCATGAACAGGATCAGGAGACCGGACCGGTCGGTCAGCACATCCTTGAAGGTCGCAAGATAAGCGCCGATGAACTTCATGGCCGGCTCGCCTCCGTGTCGTGCAGGACGAGGCGGAGCCCCAGCCACGCGGCGCCGCAGGAGATTGGCGCCATGACGAGCAGAATCGCCAGCGACCGCACGGAGTCCGTCACCGAGATGCCCATTTGCCACTGCTGGATGAGGAGTTCGGCATCCCAGCTATAGGGCTGGATGTCGCTCCAGGTGCGCGCGAACAATAGGCCGCTGCGAACCGGAAAAATCGCGCCCGAAAAGGCGAGGGCCGACAGCGCATAGACGGCGCAAAAGCCAAACGCCATTGGCGCATCGCGGGTGCAGGAAGCGACAAACACGGCGAACAGGGCGTAAGTGATCAGCATGATGCCGTAGCCGGCGATCACGGCGAGGAACGAGCCCCGCACCGGATAGCCATGCCACGCCAGCCATACGATGGCGACGACGCCATAGAGGAAATAGAGCAGGACATAAGGCGTCACCTTGCCGAAGATGGCCGGAATGATCTCGCGCGGTGTCCTGATCCAGCCGCCGAATTCGTGCGGGTCGAACGCCCGCACCGCGGCCCACATCACCGCCATCGTCAAGCAGACGATGAGGATGGCGGGATGGATCAGGCTGACGAGCATCAGTTCGTAGCTGAGACCCGGATTGAACAGGTTCGTCACCTGAACCGAAACTGGCGGCGCCTTTACCCGTCTGATGTCACCCCGCGCCACTTCGTCCATCATGGCCGTGGCGCCCACCGATGCGGTCACATCCGCGGCCTCGCGCTCGAGCGTGCTGGCGGCGGCAAGGAACGGCTCCGACAGATAGAAGATGACGGTCGCCTGCCGCCGCGCCTGAACGTCGCGCTCCAGATTGGACGGAACATAGGCGACGGCAAATGCCCGCCGGGCGCGGATATCCGACATCGCCTCGTCAAGGTTGAGGCGATTGCCGACGACCGCAATGCCCGGTGCCGCGCCGAGTCGTTGTTCCAGCATGCGACTGAGGTTCGAGTGGTCGCGGTCGACGACAATCAGCGGTACCTGCCGGATGGTGCCGCCATTGAAGAGTAGCGCAATCGCGACAAGCAGGAAAACCGGCATTACCACGGTGCACAGGATGTTCCACGGACTATGCCAGTGAAAATCCAGTTCCCGGTGCAGCGCGCGATGAAAGGGCTTGGCCATGTGCGGCTCACAACTGATGAACGAGCACGCTCATCCCGGGACGCAACGCCGCAACCGGAGCGACGGGACGGGCGCGAACCTCGAAACTGCGAACGTCGTAGCCCGAAGACTGGCGGACCGAGCGCCATGTGGCGAAGTCGCCTTGCGCCTTGATAAAGGTGACCCGGAAACGCACGGTTCGGCCCAGCGCCGGAACGTCGCCATCGAACTCCGTGCCCATGCGCAGGCTGTGGAACTCTTCTTCGCGCAGATTCAGCATGACCCAGACGTTGTTCGGCGCCAGCATGGTGAACAGCGGATAGCCCGCCGGCGCGAGTTCGCCTTCATTGACTTCGCGGGTGAGGATTTCGCCGTCGATCGGCGCCATCACGTCGAGAGCGGCACCGTCCGGGCTGACCTTGGCCCCGTCCATGAGGATGGCCGGCGTGTCGCGTGCCGCGGCGACGGCATCGGTTGCAGCGCGCGCATTGGCTTCGGCTTCGTCGCGCTTCTGCGCCGGCAATACTCCGCTTTTATATAGGGAGGAGACGCGCCGCCAGGTTGCTTGCGCCAAATCGTCGGCGGCTTGGGCACGCCGGACTTGTGCCAGCGCGGCATCGATCTCGGGGCTGGTGATTGTCGCCAGCACCTGCCCCTTGCGGGCGCGGTCTCCTTCATAGGCATCAAGCCTCACCACGCGGCCGGTTGTTTTCATGGCCACCCGCACTTCGTCGGTCTGAACAATGCCCTGCAACTGAAACGGCGCAGGTTTCTCGGCGAGGTACAGTCCGGCCCCGACGGCCGCGACCAGAAACAGGAGAAAGCCCACCAGAAGTGCCATCGACAACGCCGACGGCTGCGGCGGCTCCTGAAAATCCACATCACTCATTGGAGAATCACCTTATCGGCTTTTGTTACGTATTCGGAAAAGCGTTCCGCTTCGCCGCTGGCGGCCAAGAGCAGAGCCAGCGCTTCGTCGAACTGGTAAGCGGTCTGGGCGCGCTCGACCTCCGCCCGGGTCAGCGCCACTCTGGCGTCCACGACATCGACCGAATTGGCGAACCCCGCACGGAACGAAGCGTCCTGCACGCGGACGTTTTCGCGGGCCGAAGCGATGGATGAGTCCAGCAGCAGGAACCGGTCGCGGGCCGCTTCGACGTTGTTGAACGCGTTGGTGACGGCGGTGTCGAGGTCGATCCTGGTCTGGCGGATGGCGGCCTGAACCTGCGTCTGGCGTTTGGAGACGGCATCCTCCGCTTCGGTCCGGTCGATGCCGGAGAAAAGTTCGTATTTGAGCCCCAGCCCGACGGCCCAATCGGCCCGCGTCATATCCGGATTGCGCGGCGAGGCATCGTATTCGCTGAAGGCAAAGAGTTGCGGCAAACGCTCCGAACGCTCCACCCGCACCATCTCGGCCGCCTGATCATCCATCGCGGCAAGCCGTGCCAGTTGCGGGTGCTTTTGTTGCGCTTGCTTCAGGAACCGCTGCAGCGGCGGTAAGGACCCGCTGACGACAAACAGCGGCGTGTCGGCACGCGCAATCTCGCCAAGATGCAGAAGATTGACGAGCGCGACCTTCGCCGAATGAACGTCGGCGTCCGTCTGCACCAGATTGCGCGCGGCTTCGTCATAAGCCACTTGCGCCTGCAGCATCTGCGCCTTGGCGATCATGCCGGCGCGCTCGGACTTTTGGGCGTTTTCGAGATGAAGGTGCAGGCCGTCGCGCGCTTCGGTGCGGACCTGCCGGACGAGCAGCGCCAGTTGGTAGCGAAAATAGGTCTGGACAAGCTGCGTCCGCAGCGATTGCTCGGTCAGCGACAATTCGGCTCCGGCCTGCCGCGCGCCGGCCATGGCAGCCCTCTGCGTGGCGTCGATCTTTCCACCCGTATAGATCGGAAGCTCCGCCTTGATTTCCGCCCGTGGGCCGCTGTTGTGAAGCCCCAGTATCATGCTGTCGGGAATTTGCGCCGCGACCGCGGCTCCGGTGGCAGGATTGAGCGCGGGCAAAGCAGTGCCCGCCGCATCTTTGACCTTCGACGTGTTGAGGCGAAACGTCTTTTCCGACATGACGCCTTGGGCCTCGATGCCGACCCGCGGATAATTGAGATAGTCGAGCGATGAGGCGCGATGGGTGGCGCTCTCGAGGCCGGACTTGGCACCGGACAGCGTGTCGGAATAGGAGAGAACGCGTTCCAGCGCTTGGTCGAACGAGACGCCGCTGCCGTCCCCGGCCGCGGCTGATGGCGCCAGGACGAGCAAAAACGCGATCGCGCCCGTCGCCGTCATGGCCGTCCAGGCCGGGCGTTTTCGCTTGGATGATGCGTTGAGGTTCGGTTTTTCGTGGTTCATGTCCGTCTCGAAATAAGCAAAAGCTGCGAAGGCGTTTGTTCCGATCATGCGTGTCGTGCCGCGTCGGCTGCACGTTGCGATATAGTTTTAGATGGAACTATTCGTCAATGAACGACACGCAAAACCGCTGTGGGCCGGCAGCCTGGACGCTGCTCGTCAGTGCGCGTTATCTATTTTCGGTAAGCGCGGAGATTGCACGAGATCGCAAGCGGTTAGCTTTGCTCAATGGGGCCGGTCGATGCCATGAGATGACCGCCTTTTGTTGAACTGTGTTCAACAAAGAATTGAACCTCGAGAGGGTAACGTCGGCACGTGTGGCCGCGACGGACTCCGGACGCTTACGATATGCACGCTCTAGATGTGAGCTTTCAAGAGGTTGTCCATCCGGCCCGATCCGGGAGAAGCTTTTATTGATGAAGTCTGCCCACCACTGAAGCACCCGGCGGCGATGCGGAAGCTAGAGGGCCGCGTTGTATGCACCACGCACCTTGTCATCGTCGGCGTGGGCGAGTTCCCCGCCGGACGGCAGTTCGCCCCCGAACTCGT
>JAATGK010000380.1 GCA_015654715.1 Alphaproteobacteria bacterium | reverse complement strand
CGCCGACCCGAACACATACGCCACGGCGCCACGCGTATGCGCCGGCACCTCCAGCACCTGGACCTTGATGTCGCCGAACTGCCAGCCATGTTCCTCGTCGACGCCGGTGTCGATCGCCGGGATGCGGCTGCGGTCCTTCTCGGGGCCGATCACCTCGGCGCCGGTGGCGGCCTTGAGCTCCCGGTTGCCGCCGGAGTGGTCCCAGTGGTGATGGGAGTTGAGGATGTGGGTCAGCCGGGCGCCCTTGGCCTTGAGCGCGGCTTCCACGGGTTCCGCTTCGGCCGGGTCGATCACGGCGCAAAGCTCGCCGCTGCGGACGAGGTAGGCGTAGTTGTCCGTGAGGCAGGGGATGATTGTGATTTCGAGGTCGGGCATGGCGGCGGACTCCATCTTGAATAGTTCTTATCAGTCCTGGGCTTCACATTGAACCCTGGCCCGGTTGGGCTTAATCCTGACGCCATGCAGCTTGATGCGGGCGAGCTCTCCAATTTCTATGAGTCGCCGGTGGGCCGGGCCGCCCGGCGGCTGATCTCCCGCCGGATACGCGCGTTCTGGCCGCAATGCCGAGCCTTGCGGGTGCTCGGTTACGGTTTTGCTCCGCCCTATCTCAAATCCTATCTTGCCGACGCCGAGCGGGTGATCGCGTGCATGCCTGCCAGCACCGGGGTCGTGGCTTGGCCGGCGGCCCGCCCCTTATCGGTTCTTGCCGAGGAAGACGCGCTGCCCTTCGTCGATTCCCTGTTCGACCGCATCCTGGTGGTGCACGGCCTGGAAGGCGCCGATGCCGTTCGCGTGCTGTTGCGCCAGCTCTGGCGCGTCCTAGCCCCGGAGGGTCGGATTTTGCTGGTCACGCCCAACCGCGCCAGCCTCTGGGCCCAGCTTGAGTCGTCGCCCTTCGCTTGCGGCCGGCCCTTCCATAAGAGCGAGCTGACGAGTCTTTTGACCGACACTTTGTTCGAACCGGTCAAATGGGATCGCGCACTTTACCTGCCGCCATTCGCCGGCCGGCGCATGGCGCAATTCGGCGATGGTTTTGAGAAATTGGGCCGCCGTTTATTTCCGCAAATTGCGGGCGTGCATCTCGTTGAGGCAACAAAATCACTTTACGGCTGCGCCACGGTGAAGACGGCAACCAAAACCAAAGCCGCCTTACGTCCGGCCACAACATTGCAAAGTTGATAGTCAATCACTCGTTTATGAATACAGTACTTAGCGATCGCTGCAGCCCGCGCAAAACCGCCATGCGTATTACGGCTATCGCGCGCGATCTCTTAAAAAAAGCCCAGTAAATAAGGCTTTTTGCGCAGCCGCGCAATTTTCGAACAGCAGCCCTCCCAAACACGTGAAGCAGAAAGGGCTACAATACTCTCCAGTAAACGACCACATCCGGATAACCGGACCCTAGTCCCGAAGGAGGAAGCAAATGAAATTCGCATTCGCGCTTGTAGCGGTTTCCGTACTGGCTCTCGCACCTGCCGCCAACGCCGCCGACGCCCGTCTCAAGGATTGCGTACAGCTCTCCAAGCAGGTCACAGCTGCGCTCGAAACTGCCCAGCCTGGCAGCACGACCGACACCGCCCGCCAAGAAGCCAATACGGGTCACAACTACTGCGGCATTCAGATGTACGCGTATGGTGTGGCCCACTACACCAAGGCATTGCAGCTTCTCGGCAAGAGCTGAACCATAGACCGCATTCTTGCCGCTGCAGCAGCGCTCTGCGCATGCCCCCTATGCGAAGATTGCTCAGCGGCAAGTTAGCGGCTAACAACTTGTATATCTTGTAGATTCAGGCAGACCCCCTGCCTGTTGCCCAGCCGCCGGGCAGCTATGACTTTGGCGGTCATTTCCCCCAGGTGGAAAGGGGCGTACGCGTTTCGCCGTGACCGGGCGGTAGCCCCCCCATTTTAAATCGCTGCCGTTCGGCAAAAACACTGACGGGTGTGAGGAGCGGCTGCCGCAACCAGCCGCTCCTTCCCGTATTGGGGTCTATTTCAAGGGGCTGTGGATCTCAGATTCCGGCGCCGCCGTTGTCGACGCGTAGAACGAAGATCGCGCCTTCCGCTAACAGATTGGGGCCCCATGACCGCGAGCTCATCGGCTTGGTGTCGCCGGCCGGCGTCAAGGCGTAGGCGGATTCGATTACCGCACCACAGCTTTCGGCGAGATCGACAAAGTCGGCGATGGTGCAGAGGTGAATGTTCGGCGTGTCGTACCACTCGTTGTCGAGGGTCTTGGTGCGCGGCATATGTCCGGTCGCCAAAAGCCCCAGGCGAATGCGCCAATGGCCGAAATTCGGCAGCGATACGATGGAGCGGCGCCCGATCCGCAGCAGTTGTTCGAGCACGGTCTTGGGGCTGCGAGTCGCCTGGATGGTGAGGCTCAAAATCACCACATCGAACACCTGCGAGGGATATTCGGACAGATCGGTGTCGGCGTCGCCTTGGATGACCGGTAGCCCCCGCGCCACGCTGGCATTGACCTTGTGTTGCGACAATTCCAGGCCGCGGCCGTCGACCTGTTTGGTGGCGCTCAAATGCTCCAAGAGGACGCCGTCGCCGCAGCCGATGTCGAGCACGCGCGCTTTTTCCGGGATCATCGCGGCGATGGCGGCAAGGTCGGGGCGGAGGCTCATCACACCACTCCTTCGCTTGAAGCAACCGCATTGAGGAAGCCGCGCACGGTGCCGAACATCTGCGGTTCGTTGAGCAGGAAGGCATCGTGGCCGCGGTCGGATTCGATCTCGACGAAGCTGACCGACGCCGCCACCGCATTCAGGGCATGGGCGATGCGCTTGTTCTCGAAGGTCGGATAAAGCCAGTCGCTGGTGAACGAGATGATGCAGAAGCGCGTCTTGCAGCCGCGG
Organism: Alphaproteobacteria bacterium; assembly: GCA_015654715.1. Classification (GTDB taxonomy): domain Bacteria; phylum Pseudomonadota; class Alphaproteobacteria; order Micropepsales; family Micropepsaceae; genus Rhizomicrobium. The sequence goes on along the minus strand of JAATGK010000380.1, from coordinate 188 downwards.
AAGGCCTCGGCCAGCACGCCGCCGAAATCGGCGGCCAGATCGAAATAGTCGGTAGCGCGGGTGATGTAGAGATAGGAATTGGCGTCGAAGCGGTCGACGAAGGCCTCGCCCTGATGATGCAGGTAGGATTCCACCTGAAAATCGGGGGCAAAGGCGAAGCTGATGCCGCCGCGGTTCTGCAGGGTGCG
>JAATGK010000442.1 GCA_015654715.1 Alphaproteobacteria bacterium | reverse complement strand
GATGATCGACATCGCCACGCCATCCGTTCAAGCGCGGCTCGACCGCCGACGGGGATTGGCGCTGTCGCAGGTCGGCTTCAACGGCGGCGCGCCACTGATCGGCATGCTGCCGCACGGCACCTTCGACGACATCGCCTTGCAAGCCGATTGGTACACCGGCAATGCCGTGTTCGAAGCGCCCGGCGAGCACAAAGTCACCGACCTCGAATGGGGCCGCGCTCAAGTCTGGCAAGAGGACGGCGATACCCTGGCCTTTGCCCGCATCGACACGCCCAAAGGCCCGATCGAGAAGACGATGCGATTTCGTGGCGACAAGCCGCAAATCGATTTCGACATCGCCTTTCATTGGGACGATTGGGGCAAAGGCTCGCTCCGGCTCGGCCACGTCACGCTGCTGCCCGACGCCTTCGACTGGGACGGCCTTTCGTTAACGACCCATAATGGCGGTAAGGAATCGGAAACTTTTACGCTGGCCGGCGAGACGGTCGAGCACGGCACCCCGGTGTCGTTCCTGGTTTCCGCTTCGCATGGCCTCGGAATGACCGAAGGCTGGGCCGAAATCGGCGACGGCTGCCGCCGCATCCGCGTCACTGCCGACCGCGCCACGGCGCCGCTTCTGGGCCTTCTCACCCACCGCCGTCTTCGCGGCGGCATCTTCTGCCAGTTTGCCCTGTCCGCCCTCGAACTTGACGACACGCGCAAGCCCTTCCCCCTTCAGGCGGGACCCCGGCGGTTCCGTTTTCGTATAAACGCTTGCTTTCCATAAGCCACTTGTTAACCGCGTTCTGCAACGATTGGCATCGACATGATCAACGGTAGTCCCATGGCCCAGCGGGCAAAGAAGATCTTTCTTGATGGCGGCACCAACGCCGACGGCGAAACCCTGCACACCGAGCTGCGCGATTTCTCGCAGCCTTGGCTCGATCTCAACGACAAGGATGTGCTGGTCACCGGCGGCACCGGGTCGTTCGGCAACCACTTCGTCAAGACGGTGCTGGCCCAATACAAGCCCCGCCGCCTGATCATCTATTCGCGCGACGAGCTCAAGCAATACGAAATGCAGCAGCGCTTCCCGCACGAGCAACACAAATGCATGCGCTTCTTCATCGGCGACGGGCGCGATCGCGACCGCCTCGAACTGGCAATGAGCAAGGTCGATTACGTCGTCCATGCCGCGGCGCTGAAGCAGGTTCCCGCTGCCGAGTACAATCCGTTCGAATGCATCCGCACCAACGTGTTGGGCGCCGAAAACGTCGTCTACGCCGCGCTGCGCAACAATGTGAAGAAAGTGATCGCGCTTTCCACCGACAAAGCGGCCAATCCGGTCAATTTGTACGGCGCCTCGAAACTCGCCTCCGACAAGATCTTCGTCGCCGCCAACAATCTGGCCGGTGCCGACGGCACCCGCTTCGCGGTCGTGCGCTACGGCAACGTGTTCGGCTCGCGCGGCTCGGTGGTTCCCTTCTTCAAGCAGCTTGCGGATTCTGGCGCCCTCGAACTGCCGGTCACCGACGCGCGCATGACCCGCTTCTGGATCACCCTGACGCAAGGCGTGAACTTGGTTTTGTCGTCGATGGAAATGGCAAAGGGCGGCGAGATTTTCGTGCCCAAGATTCCGTCCACCACCATTACCGGCCTGGCCACGCTGATGGGCCCGCATCTGCCGCAGAAGATCGTCGGCATCCGCCCCGGCGAAAAGCTACACGAGACCATGATCCCGGCCGACGATTCGCATTGGACGCTGGAACTCGACGACCGCTATGTGATTCTGGCGAGTTTCGCCGCCGACCTGCGCGACGCCTATCTCAATCGCGGCGCCCAGCCGGTGGCGGAGGGTTTCGCCTATTCGAGCGACAGCAATCCCGAACAGCTTGACGCCCGCGGCCTGCAACAGCTTCTGGTACAGGCCTACGCATGACCGCGTCACTGCCCCAAGCCGATGGAACGCCGTCGTTCCTTCCCTATGGGCGGCAGACCATCGAGGATGACGACATCGCGGCGGTCGTCGCCGCCTTGCGCAGCGACTATCTCACCACCGGCCCCCTGATTCCGCGGTTCGAAGCCGCGCTGGCCGCGGCCGTGCGCGCGGACCATGCCGTGGTGTGCTCGAACGGCACCGCGGCGCTCTATATCGCGGCGAAAGCGCTAGGCTTGGGCGCCGGCAGCAAAGTGGTTGTGCCGTCGCTCACCTTTCTGGCCACCGCCTCCGCGCCGCATCTTGCCGGCGCCGAAATCGTATTTGCCGACGTCGACCCGAGTTCGGGCCTGATGCGCGCCGAGGATCTTGAAAACGCGATTGCGCGCGCCGGCCGCGCCAACGCGGTGTTCAACGTTCATCTTAATGGCCAATGCGGCGCAGTCGAAGCGATCCACGAGATTGCACGGCGCCACGGCCTTGTGATCGTCGATGACGGCTGTCACGCCCTCGGCACCAGTTACCGCCTTGGCGGCGCCGAGAAACTGGTGGGCGAGAATGCGCTTTCCGACATGACCGTCTTCTCGTTTCATCCAGTCAAGACCGTGACCATGGGCGAAGGCGGCGCCGTCACCACCAACGATCCCAAGCTGGCCGAGGCCTTGCGGCTTCATCGCAACCACGGCATGACGCGCGACGCGGCCGCGTTCCAAACCGAACAGGACGCCTTCGATCATCTGGGTGGCGCCAATCCTTGGTATTACGAACTGGTCGAGCCGGGCTTCAACTGGCGCGCCACCGACATCCAATGCGCCTTGGGCCTGTCGCAGCTTTCGAAGTTGACGCGCTTTTCGGCCCGCCGGCGGGCGCTTGCCGCCGCCTACGATGCGCTGCTGGCACCGCTTGCCCCGGTCTTGAAGCCGGTGGCGCACACCGACTGCAATCCGACACTGCATCTTTATCCCGTGCTGATCGACTTCAACGCCTGCGGACAGACGAGAGCCGACGTGATGGCGCGGCTGCACGCGGAAGGTATCGGCACGCAGGTGCATTACTATCCGGTCCACCGTCAGCGCTATTACGCGGAACGTTACGGCCGGCTCGATCTGCCCGGTGCCGACCGTTATTATGCGCGCGTGCTCAGCCTGCCGTTCTTCGCCGCGATGGCGATCAGCGACGTCGCGCGCGTGATCGAAGCGCTGCGGCGCGTCCTGCATCTGTGATCTGAAGCATCCCCAAGGACAAAAAGAGAAACGGCCGAAGATGACTCTTCGACCGTTCCTTCTTTTTTTGAAACCCCAACCCACGCCCCGGGGAAGGAAGCGCGTCGCCTCCATCAGCGGAAGACAACGGCGGACGCGGACACGCCCGCCGTTGCAAGATAGTCTTACTGGAACAGCGACAACACGATCTGCGGAGACGAATTGGCGATCGACAGCGCTTGGACGCCCAACTGCTGCTTGGTCTGCAGCGAGGTGAGCTTGGCGCTCTCTTCGGCCATGTTCGCATCCACAAGATTGCCGATACCACTGGTGATCGTATCGGACAGCTTCTGCACGAACCCGAGCTGGATCGAGAACTTCTTCGAACCCGACGACAGCGAGGCCAATGCCTTGTTGACGGTATTCAACGCGGTCTGGACCGAACCGACCATCGTCGACGCATCGCTCTGCGCCGAGATGTTGGCGGTCGTGGGAATCGTGGTCAGACCGGCGGAGAGCGACAGGTTTTCCGCACTGACGGTGATCTTGCTGGTACCGTCGGCCGACGCCAGAGCCGTGATATTGGCGCCGCCGTCCTTGACCAGGTTGTAACCGTTGAACGAGGCATTAGAGACGATCGTCTTAATCTGATCGCGCAGAGCCGTGAAATCGTTGTTCAAAGCCCCACGGGACGCGGTGTCGATTGACTTATCGGCAGCCGCGAGGGCCTTCGCCTTCATCTGGATCAGCAGATCGGAGATCGACTGACCAGCCGACAGTGCCACGTCCACGGCGGAAACGCCGCGGTTCAAGCTGTCGGTAACGGCACCGTAGGAAGCCACGGCGCCGCGCATGTTCTGGGCGATGGCGTACGTGGCGCCGTCGTCCTTGGCAGATGCGACTTTGTAGCCGGTGCTGATAGCGGATTGGGTCTGCGCCATTTGCGCCTGTGTCTGCGAAAGATACTGCAGGGCGGTCATGGCACTGACGTTGGTGTTGACGCTAATAGCCATTATAGTTGTCTCCGTTCTGGTGTTTTTACGCGAGCGTTATGCTCTACGGGGCCTTTTGCCCCGCACTCCGGTATCGCAACGAACGTGCCGGGCCGCGCTTAGGAACTTGCTAACGTTCTTTTGGGAGACCTTCGTACGAAAAGGCTCCAGCGCGCTTTTGCCGAGGGGACGGTTTTGCCGGGCAGTTCTTGCCAGGACCCGGCAATTTTTGCCGGGGATGGGGAAATTCTTGCCGGGTGATTTCAAAGCGCCGGCGCTCAAACAGCGGCGCGCGAAGAGGCCAGGGAAGGCGCTAGATAGAGAAACGGCGCGAAACGATCGTTTCGCGCCGTAGCAACCCTTACCCCATGGAATTTTATTGGAACAGCGACAGAATGGTCTGCGGTGATGCGTTGGCGATCGACAGCGCCTGCACGCCGAGCTGCTGTTTGGTCTGTAATGCGGTTAGCTTGGCGCTCTCCTCGGCCATGTTCGCATCCACCAAATTGCCGATGCCGCTGGTCAGCGTGTCGGACAGTTTCGAGGTGAAGTCGAGCTGGATCGAGAACTTCTTGGCACCGGCGGACAAACTGGACAATACCTTGTTGACGGTCGTGAGCGCGGTTTGAACATTAGCGACCATCGTCGACGCAGTGCTCTGCGCCGAGATGTTGGCGTCCGAGGTGATCGTGGACAGACCGGTGGAAAGCGACAGGTTTTGCGCAGCGACGGTGATCTTGTTGGAACCGTCGGCCGACGCCAGAGCCGTGATGTCTGACGCACCGTTCTTGATCAGGTTGAACCCGTTGAACGAGGCATTGGTAACGATCGTCGAGATCTGATCGCGCAGAGCGGTGAAGTCATTGTTCAGCGCGTCGCGGGACGCCGTGTCGATCGACTTGTCGGCGGCCGCCAGGGCCTTCGCCTTCATCTGGATCAAGAGATAGGAAATCGACTGACCAGCCGACAGCGCCACGTCCACAGCAGAAATGCCGCGGTTCAAGCTGTCGGAAACGGACTGATAGCCCGCAACGTCACCGCGCATGTTCTGGGCGATAGCATAAGTGGCGCCATCGTCCTTGGCGGAAGAGACTTTCAGGCCCGTGCTGATCGCCGTTTGTGTCTGCGACATCTCGCCTTGGGTCTTGGTAAGGTACTGCAGCGCAATCATGGCGCCGTTGTTGGTGTTGACGCTCAGCATCGTGTTTTCTCCACTTCCGTCGTTGGGACGGCGGTTTTTCCATGAGGCTCTCCGCCCCGGCCCAAACCATCGCAACCGCCGTGCCAGCCGATTTCCGCTGCTAAGTCCCTGTAAACTAAGAAAATCGCTGAGGGGCCTGAGTCCGCCAGATGGTAAATAATTGCCGACCGGCAAAAAAGAAGAGGCCAGAGTTGCCTCCGGCCTCTTCAAAATACGCCCCCGAAAGGGTGCTCACGCGGTCCCTTGCAAGCCCTGCATGATGGAACGGTTGATCTCGATCAACGGATCGAGCGACGCGCCTTTGCGCAGGACGTCCCTGGAATAGCGGGTCACGAACAGCGACAGCGAGACGATGTTGGCCCGGATGCCGTCAGGCAGTTTGTTATGATCGTCAAGACAATCGGCCGCCAGCAAGCGCCACATCTTGCGGTTCCAATCGACGACTTCGCCGAGCGGGCCGCCCGTGCGCCCTTCACGCTGGGCCGAGATCAGAGCGCCGGTCACTTGACCGAATAGCCGGTACTCGGTTTCGCGCGAATTCTCAGTAATTTGCTGCGTGTTTTGGTATGCTTTGAGGGTCATAACTCAGCCGCTCCCGTTCGAATTCGAACAATTTCCTGCATTGCATTAGCGCCCGGTAATAAGAGCCGCTCATTACTTCGCGACTGATTTCGACGCATGTGGCCAGGGCTTCGCGATTTTTGATCGCGCCCATAAACTCGGTCATGCGAAGTGCAAAATCGTCGTAGTATTGAGAGCCTCCGTCCGCATCCAGGTACATCATCATGATGGGAAGATAGATACGCCGTGCCGGCGTGGTCGCCTCTTCCACCTGCATGATGTCTTTCTCACGCAAAAGGCATGCCTTGTTTTGTATGATTAGGCAGGCGCGTTTTTCGCCGTTGGTTAGAACGGCACCGTTGATGACGAATTTTTCGCCCGGTTTGAGGGAAAGCTTTAGCGGCATCCATGACTCCCTTTGCAGGTGAGACCATTCTAGGGAGCTTGGGGTTAAGAAATTCTATTTGAAATCGAGCAATCATGTTCACCACCGATTAAGTAAAAACCGGTTCTTATTCGCCTGAAATTCTTGAGGGTCCGGGCGAATGGCGAATGTCGCTCCCGCTGTCGGCATGGCTGGCTTCAGCAGAGACGATGCCAAGCTCGATGCACTGGCCAAACTCGAAGCTTTGTCCGAGGAGCTCGGTGCCAACTTAACACGCAGTAAATCGGACCGCCACATTCGCCGCGCCGTGCGCGCCTGGCGCCGCGGCGATCTCGCCGGAGCGGGCCGCGCCGCGATGCGCGCCAGCGAAATCGACGACACCAACCCCAAGGCGTTCCACATCCTCGCCATGTATCTGGAGCGCATGGGCCATATGCACAAGGCCCTGGTGACCTATGAGCGCGCCTTCGAGCTCGATCCCAAAGATCCCGAACTTCTGATCAATCTCGGGATGATGGCCTGGAACCTGAAATTCCGCGACGGTGCGGCCAAGATGTTCAAACTCTATGTCGCTGCCAACCCGGATTCGCCGCTCGGCTACAACAACCTCGGCACCGTCCAGAGCGAAATGGGCGATCGCGAGACCGCGATCGAGACCTTGCGCAATGCCATCTTCCGCATGCCGAACCAGTCGATCCTGTGGAATTCACTGGCGACGGTGCTCGCCGAATCCGGCCGCGCCGAGGAAAGCTTGGTCTTCTATGCCGAAGCTATCCGGCTCGAGCCGACTTTTGCCCGCTTCTATCACAATCTCGGATATGCCTATCAGCATCTCGGCCGCCTCGACGACGCGCACGCCGCTTACGAAAAAGCGCTCGAATATATGGTCGATCCGGCTGAAATCCGCGAAACCAATCATTCGCGCAGCTTGTGCCTGATCGGCATGGGCCGGCTGGAAGAAGGCTTCCGCGCCCACGAATGCCGCCGCGACGAGCAGTTCCGCTCCTATCTCCATCACGTGCTGGAGGCGCCTTATTGGAACGGCGAGCCGGTGGACGGCAAACGGGTGCTGATTGTGGCCGAGCAGGGCCTTGGCGACGAGATCATGTTTGCCGAATATTTGTCGGATGTGCAGCGCCTGGTCGGGCCAAACGGCAAACTGCAGATCGCGGTCGATCCCAGGCTGGTGAGCCTGTTCCAGCGCTCCTATCCCGAAGCCGAGGTCGGCAGCTACGATGACCGCATCCTGCTCGACAAAGATGGCAACAAGCGTCTTCGCTTCATTCCGTTTGCGACCAAGGACGGCCAGCCCGATTATTACGCCTGGATGGCCTCACCGCTCGGCTGGCTGCGCAAGAATCTCGCTGATTTCCGCCATGAAGCTTTCCTCAAGCCCGATCCGGCCCGCGTTGCGGAATTTCAGAGCACTCTGGCGGCCGGCGGACCTGGGCTGAAGGTCGGCATCTGCTGGCGTTCGATGTTCATCGACGTCAAGCGGGCGAAGTATTTTTCCGCTCTCGACCGGTGGGGGCCGCTGCTCAAAACCCCGGGCGTGCGGATTATCAATCTGCAATACGGCGATTGCACCGAAGAAATGAAGCGCGCGGAAGAACACCTCGGCGTCAAGATCGAGGTGATCGAAGGCCTTGATCTCAAGAACGATTTGGAAGGCGCTGCAGCCCTTTCGGCAAACCTCGATCTGATGATCGCCGCGCCGACGGCGTCGGCGGCGATTGCCGCTGCGGTCGGCACCGAAACCTGGTTCCTGCTCGCGGGCGGACACGCTTGGCCGCAGCTCGGCACCGACGCCTATCCCTGGTATCGCAAGACGCGCACCTTCTCGCCGGCGCACTTCGGTGATTGGGACGAAATGATGCCGCGCCTCGCCGAAATTCTGAAAGCCCAAGCGGCGACGTAATTATTGCTGCTGCTGCTGCTGCTGTTGG
>JAATGK010000254.1 GCA_015654715.1 Alphaproteobacteria bacterium | reverse complement strand
TGTGGGCGCTGGAACGGGCCGGCGTCTTCAAGGGCCGTTATCATGTGCTCGGCGGGGCGCTGTCGGCGCTCGACGGCATCACGCCGGAGCGGCTGAACGTGACATCGCTCATCACCCGCGCCATGGACGGGGTGGAAGAAATCATCCTCGCCATGAATGCGACGGTGGAAGGCCAGACCACCGCCCATTACCTGCTCGATGCGCTGGCGGACACGGGCGTCAAAGTCACCCGCCTCGCCCACGGCGTCCCGGTCGGCGGTGAACTCGATTACCTCGACGAAGGCACGCTCAGTGCGGCCTTCAAGGCGCGCCGGGCGCTGTAGACATACCGCCCCCTTGATTTCGGTAACATACAAGACATTCTGCCGACATTGGTATTTCCGTATACTTGCCCCGTGACGGGTGCTTCGAATCCAGGGCAGGAAAATGCAAATTGCAGATATTCCGACGGCGGCGGCCGAGACTCTGGCGTCTTTGCAGGCCGCCAACCCGGCAGCGCAACTGTTTGAGGTCGGGAACAACGCGGCCCGGATGATCGCCAGTGTGGAGCGGCACAGGTGCTTGGTCATCTACATCGGCGAATGCACGCCGCAGCAGAAGCTGGCGCTGTTCGCCAAGATCAAGGTCCGCGCTGCGGCAGAGGTCATCACCACCCTTTTGATCGATTTTTCGCTGTTCACCGGCGTTATCGACTGGGAGTATGCGCGGGCGCAGGAGAACACGGCCCCTGGGCTTGAACCGCCGCCGTCAAAAGTCGCCTACGTCGTCGGTAACGAGATCGCCGGCTTGTTCGCCAAAGCCATTCTGTCCCATTCGCATCAGCAATGGCGCGTCTTCGAGGCCCTGGACGACGCCACCAATTGGCTGAGTTGGAACGACGCGGCGCCAACAACCTAATTCCACGCCCGCCACACGCGCGCTTCTGCGGCTGGCGCTGTAAAGGCGGTGCCGCTTTTGCTATAGTGGCAGAATGAACAAGATCGACAATGCCTGGGCCGTTTTGAAGACCTTGTCGCCGCGTGATCAGGAAGCTGCCGCCGATGCGATCTTGGATTATGCCTCCGCTACCGATGGTCCGGTGCTTTCAGATGAACAAGCGCGGGAAGTAGCGCGGCGTCTCAGCGATGCGGGCGCCAACACGATCACTGCCGCGGAGTTACGTTCGCGGATCGAAAATCTGCTGCCTTGAAGGTGGTTATCCGCGAAAGCGCCTATGACGATCCCGCCAAGATCGTCGGGTGGATTGCACAGGATAGCTCCGAATCCGCCCGCTCCGTCGCCACACAAATTCTATCGGCTATTGAAGACCGCCTCGTCTTGTTTCCCAGGATGGACCGCGCCGGGCAGGTTGAAGGCACGCGCGAATGGGTGGTCGCAGGTCTACCCTATGTGATCGTTTATCAAGTCGATGATGCGCGCGACGCAGTTGTCGTTTTGGGCGTCTTTCACGGCGCGCAAAAGCGCTAAATCTCACGGCCGCATGTCGATGCGTTGGCTTTAACGCGGTTCATGCCTCGTCAGCACTATCACTTTCCGTCAGGCCAAGCAGGTTTTGCGCCTCGGCGGCGGGCAGCATTTCCACTTCGCGCAGGCGCCGGTTCATGACGTTGGTACGCGTTCCCAAGGAATCGATGGTCCTGGCCGCGGTGTCGAGCTGGTTTTTCAGTTTCTCGACCACTTGGCCGTGTTTGGAAAATTCGGTACGCACCGCTGACAGAAGCTGCCACACTTCGCCGGATCGCTTCTGCAAGGCGAGGCTGCGGAATCCCATTTGGAAAGCGGAGAGCAGCGACGTCAGCGTCGTCGGCCCGGCGATGTTCACTTGGCATTCGTGCTGGATCGATTCGAGCAGGCCGGGGCGGCGCAGCACTTCGGCGAACAAGCCTTCGGTCGGCAGGAACAGAATGGCGTAATCGGTGGTGACCGGCGGGTTGATGTATTTTTCGCGGATCGTTCTGGCGCATTGCTTGACGCGACCCTCCAACGCATCGCCCGCCGCTTTCAGCGCCTCCAAATCGCCGTGTTCTGAGGCCTCCACCAACCGCAGGTAATCCTCCTGCGGAAATTTGGCATCGATCGGCATCAGCACTTCGCTTTCCTCGTCGCGACCGGGCAAGCGGATGGCGAATTCGACCCGTTCTGCGCTGCCCGGTTTGACGCAGGCATTGGCGATGTACTGGCTCGGCGCCAGGAACTGGTCGAGCAGCATACCAAGCTGCACTTCGCCCAGAATGCCGCGCGTCTTGACGTTGGAGAGCACCTTTTTCAGATCGCCGACACCGGTCGCCAGACTCTGCATTTCGCCGAGACCCTTGTGCACCCGCTCCAATTGCTCGCTGACTTTGCTGAACGAATCGCCCAAGCGCTTTTCGAGTTCGGTTTGCAGCTTTTCGTCGACGGTTTTGCGCATCTCGTCGAGTTTGGCGGCGTTTTCGGTGCGCAACAGGTCGAGCCGGCCTTCCACCGTCTGACGCAAGGTTTCGGCCGCTTGCCCCTGGCGCTCGTTGAGGACGTCAAGTGACACCAGCACCTTGTCGAGCCGCTCCTTCTGATGTTCGCCGAGACCCGCCAGCGTGCCGGTCAGGCCTTCGCGGGTTTCCTTGAAACTCGCCGTCAGCGCCTCGCGGGTCTCGCGGGCGGCCGTCGCCAGACGGGCATCGGTGGCATCCAGCTTGACCTCGATCGCCGTCTGGAAGCCGCGGATGTCCTCGCTCACCTCCTGGCGCAGGCGCTGGGCCTCGTCCGAAGCACTGCTGCGGATGCGGTCGGCCTCGCTCCGCACGGTGTCGCCGACGCCCCCGTCGCCGACATTCGCATCGCCGCGCCCCCGCCCAAACCCGAACAGAACCAGCAAAGCCGCCGCCCCGGCCACAAAAGCCATGCCGAGGGTGAGGATTTGAAGCACAGTGGAAGTCGGGTCCATGGGCAGAATCTTTCCAGGTTTTCAAGTAGTTTAGCCCGATTCTCTCGGCGCCTTGACCCGCCGGGTCGCCGCGCTTATCTGAATTCCATGGCTATACGCACCATCCTGATCGCCCCCGATCCCCGCCTCAAGGCGAAAGGCAAAGACGTCGCGCAAGTGGACGGCGACATCCGCCGCCTGATCGACGACATGCTGGAGACCATGTACGCCGCCGATGGCGTCGGACTGGCCGCGGTGCAGATCGGTGTTGCCCTCAATGTGGTGGTGATGGACATCGCCCAGAAGGAAGGCAAAAACGAGCCGCAGGTCTTCATCAATCCGAAGATCCTATGGGCCTCGGAAGAGACCGCCAAATTCGAGGAAGGCTGCCTGTCGGTGCCCGACATCTGGGAAGAGGTCACGCGCCCGACCGCGATCCGCGCCGAATACCTCGATCGCGACGGCAACAAGCAGATCTTGGAAGCCGACGGCTTCCTCGCCGATTGCCTGCAGCACGAGATCGATCATCTGAACGGCAAACTCTTCATCGATCACCTTTCGCGTTTGAAGCGCTCGATGGCGCTGAAGAAGCTGGAAAAGGCCAAGCGCCAGAAGGAACTGGCGTAACTCTTTCACCTCCCCCTCGCGGGGAGGTCGAAGCGCGCAGCGCTTCGGGTGGGG
>JAATGK010000093.1 GCA_015654715.1 Alphaproteobacteria bacterium | reverse complement strand
GTTCGGAAGAGTCGGGCCGCATCGACGAACTCTATGTCGACTATAACGACCATGTCGCGAAAGGCCAAAGGCTGGCGCAGATCAACACCGACCAGATTCAGGCCCAGCTCGACCAGGCGCGCGCCACGCTGATGCAGCAACAAGCGACTTTGGTGCAGACCGAGGCCAAATCCAAACGCTATGATATCCTGATCCGCACCCACGACGTCTCGCAACAGGATTACGACACCGCCAAGGCCGATTATATGCGCGCCAAAGCCGGGGTTGCGCTCGCCGCCGCCTCCGTGCAGCAGACTGAATCCGCCTTGCAGAAATGCACGATTTACGCCCCGATCGACGGCGTCGTGCTCGACCGCAAGGTCTCCAAAGGCCAGACCGTGGCGGCCTCCTGCTCGACGCCGGTGCTGTTCACGCTCGCCAGCGACCTTACCCAAATGGAACTCGACGTCGATATCGACGAAGCCGATGTCGGCACGGTCAAAGCCGGCCAGCGCGCCGAATTCACCGTCGGCGCCTACGCGGACAAGAAGTTCACCGCCAAGCTGATCCAGGTCCGCACCAACGCGACCACGGTACAAAACGTGGTGACCTATAAGGGCGTGCTTTTGGTCGACAACGGCAAACTGCTGCTCAAGCCCGGCATGACGGCGACCGCGGAAATCATCACCGGCACCCTGCCGCAGGCCGTGCTGGTACCAAACGCGGCCTTGCGTTTCGTGCCGCCGGCAACCCAGACCGCCGGCATTGCGCCGGCCAAGATGGCGCCCGGAGCGGGACGCGTCTGGACGCTCGAAAAGGGCAAGCTGAAACCGCATGACCTGAAGCTCGGCGGCACCGACGGTCACTCGACGCAAGTTCTCCGCGGCGACCTTCAGCCCGGCGACAAAGTAATTACCGACAGCAAGGCCGCCGGCGGCGGCGCCTCGGTCACCGTGAGCGGTTGATGAGCGACCCGCTGATCGAACTCAGAGACGTCACCAAGATTTACGGTGAAGGCGAAGCCACCGTCGCCGCGCTGGCGGGCATCAATCTCGTCATCCACCAACACGAGTTCGTGGCGGTGATGGGGCCCTCGGGGTCGGGCAAATCGACAGCGATGAACATCCTCGGCTGCCTCGATGCGCCGACCGCCGGCCATTACCTGTTCCAAGGCATCGACGTCGGCACCTTGAGCCGCGACGAGCGCGCGCTGCTGCGCCGCTACTACATCGGCTTCGTCTTCCAGGGCTTCAATCTCTTGAAGCGCACGACGGCGATCGAGAATCTCGAACTGCCGCTGATTTATCGCGGCATGAAGCGCAGCGAGCGCCACAAGCGCGCGGCAGTGGCTTTAGCCCAAGTCGGCCTGGCCGATCGCGGCAAGCATACCGCGGCGCAACTTTCCGGTGGCCAGCAGCAGCGCGTCGCCATCGCCCGAGCCCTGGTGAGCGACCCCGCCGTGGTGTTCGCCGACGAACCGACCGGCAACCTCGATACCGCGATGAGCAACGAGATCATGGCCCTGCTCCGCCGGCTCAACGACGAACGCGGCATCACCATCGTGCTGGTCACCCACGAAGAAGACGTCGCCAAATACGCCAAGCGGCAGGTGCGATTCCGCGACGGCAAAATCCACTCCGACAGCGGATCAGGCGCCTTTGCGGGCAGCGGAGGCGGAGCATGATCGGCAACGCTCTTGTCCTGGCGCTTCGCGAAATCCGCAACAATCTGATGCGCGCAGCTTTGACGACGCTCGGCATCGTCATCGGCGTCGGCGCGGTGATCGCCATGGTGACGCTGGGCAACGGCGCCACCGCCTCGGTCACCAACACGATTTCCTCGATCGGCAAGAACCTTTTGTTCGTCACGCCGGGCGCCCATCGCGATGGCGGACCGCCGGCCCAGGCCCCGGCGTTCCAGATCAGCGACGCCGATGCGCTGCGGCGCGAGGTGTTCAGCTTGGCCGAAGTGGTGCCCGTGGTCGAGACCAGCGCATCGGCGATTCTCAGCAACCGCAATCAAACCACCACCGTCACCGGCGCCAGTACCGATTGGTTCGCGGCACGGAGTTGGAAAGTCGTATCGGGCCGCCGCTTCAACGAAGCCGAAGACCGCACCGGCAAATCGGTCTGCGTCATCGGCGAAACCGTGCGCCGCGAGCTGTTCGGCGGCCAGGACCCGGTCGGCCAGCGCATCCGCCTCAACAAAATCACCTGCGATGTGGTCGGCCTTCTCGAATCCAAGGGCCGCAACACCTTCGGCCAGGACCAGGACAATTACGTCATCATGCCGATCCGCACCGTGCAGCGCCGGCTGATCGGCCCTATCTACGTCAACTACATCATCGTCGAAGTGCAGAACGAGGCCGGCATCACCCACGCCAAGGAGCAGATCACCCAGGTGATGCGGACGCGGCGCCATATCACCGGCAACACCAAGGACAATTTCGACGTCCAGGACCTACGCGAGATCGGCAACATGCTGTCGAGCATCACCGGCGTCCTTACCGCCTTCCTGGCGGCGATCGCGGCGGTGAGCCTCTTAGTAGGCGGTATCGGCATCATGAACATCATGCTGGTGTCGGTGACCGAACGCACCCGCGAAATCGGCATCCGGCTCGCCATCGGAGCGCGGGAACGCGACGTGCTGCTGCAATTCCTGATCGAGGCGGTGGTGCTGTCGGCCCTCGGCGGCATCGTCGGCATCATGCTGGGCCTCGCCGGAGCGGCGGCAGGCACCGCGGCCCTCCATCTGCCCTTTGTTTTCCAGCCCGGCATCGTCGTCATCGCAGTGCTGTTCTCTGCCGTGGTCGGTGTCGCATTCGGCTTCTTCCCGGCCCGCCGGGCCGCCCGCATGGACCCGATCGAGGCGCTCCGGCACGAATAGCTTTTTCACGTCATAGGCCGCGGCGGCTGGTCGGCGGCTCGCACCGGCGGTGTGGATGCGTTCCTAAGGCTTGGCGCGCCCGCCTTGCGACGTTTGGTGGCCTGAAGCAGGCGTTTAGAGGCGTTGACAGCGCTGTCTTCGTAGTATTCTTTGCGTCCGGGGTCTAGATAACTCCGCTGTTATTCTTCCCGGACTGCCGGAGCCAATCAGTGACCAACGCACCTAAAACCTGTCTTGTCGGCGATATTGGCGGAACCAATGTGCGCTTGGCGGTCGCTGATCTGGACGGACCGGTGATCTCCACGCCTAAGAGCCTGCCGCGCGCCGGACATCCGACCTTCGAAGGCGTGGTCGACCTCTACCTCAAGGAGAGTGGCGAGCCCTTTCCGGATGCGGTCGTGGTGGCGGTGGCGGGACCGATCAAGGACGGCAAGGTCAAGCTCACCAACGGGCAGTGGGTACTCGACGAGGCAGTACTGCGCGGCAAGGGTTTCAAGCACGCCCGGCTGATCAACGACTATGCGGCGCTGGGGTATGCGGTCGAGCATCTGTCGGATGCGGATTTGGCGACCATCGGCGGCAATCACAGCGGTATTGCCGGCGAGACCGTGGGCGTGATCGGCGCCGGCACCGGGCTCGGCGTGTCGGCACTGGTGCGCGATGCGTTCTCCAGTGCGGTGATGGTGACCGAAGGCGGCCATATCGCCTTTGCGCCGGTCGACGATACCGAATTCGAAATCCTGAAAGTGCTGCTGGAACACTATCCGCGCGTGTCGGTAGAACGCGTGCTCTCAGGCCCGGGTCTTGCCAACATCCATTGGGCGCTGTCGCGCATCGCCGGGGCGAAAGACCCCGCCATGCTGGCACCGGAAGAGATCACAACTTGTGCGGTGGCCGGAACCGATCCCATCGCGGTCAGTGCGCTCGATGTGTTCTGCGGCATTTATGGCCGCTTCGCCGGCGATATGGCGCTGGCCTTCGGCGCCCGCGGTGGCATCTATCTCGGCGGCGGCATCGCCCCCCGACTGCTGCCGCAACTGAACAGCGGCACCTTCCGCCGCTGCTTCGAAGAAAAGGGCCGCTTCGACAGCTATGTCGGAATCGTGCCGACCAAGGTGATCGTGCATCCTTACGCCGCCCTGCTCGGCTCCGCGGAAGCGGCCATTCGCGCCTTCGTGCGGCCGCAGGGGTAGAACACCCTATATTGAATTTATATTGCGGTTTTCCTAGAGCATTTCACCGTTTCACAGAAACGACGAAACGCTTTAGATTATTTGATTGTCGCGCTTAGGGGCGGAAAACCGGATTCCACTTTTCCTGCAAGCGCTCGAGAGGATGATGCGCGCCGTGGCCAACAACGCAATCACCGTCGTGCCCGTCGAAGGCGCCAAGCTCTGGCAAGCCTTTCACCGTCTGCCGCACCGCCTTTACGCGGGTGACCCGAATTGGGTGCCGCCGCTCTTCCTCGAGCGCCAGACCCATTTCCAAGCCAAGCACAATGCGTTCTTCCAGCACGCCAAAGTGAACTTCTGGCTGGCGCTGAAGGACGGCGAACCAGTCGGGCGGATAACGGCGCAGATCGACTTTCTGCACCTCGAACAGCACCACGACGCCACCGGCCACTTCGGCTTTCTGGAAGCGATCGATGACGGCGATGTCTTCGCCGCGCTGCTCGACAAAGGCGAAGAATGGCTGCGGGGCGAAGGCATGCGGCGCGTGCTCGGCCCGGTCAGTTTCAATATGTGGGACGAACCGGGGCTTCTGGTCGAAGGCTTCGACACGCCGCCGCGCGTGATGATGGGCCACCACCTGCCCTACTACCAGAACCGCATCGTCGAGCGGGGTTACGTTCCGGTGCAAGATGTCCTGGCCTATGATCGCCCCTTGCACGCGCCGTTCGGGCCGCGGCTCGAAAAGATGATCGCCAAAGGACGCCAGAAGCATTCTTACGTCCTGCGTCCCGTTCGCATGGATAAAGCGGGCCTCGCACAAGACATGCGGCTGATCCACGACATCATCAATGATGCGTGGCACGACAATTGGGGCTTCGTGCCGATCACCGATGCCGAGATTGAAGAGATCGGTACCGTGTTCAAGCTGGTGCTCAATCCTGCCGCCGTGGCCATTGCCGAATACGACGGCGAGCCGGCCGGCATGGCGATGATGCTGCCCGACATCAACACCATGATCAAAGACCTGGGCGGGCACCTATTCCCGTTCGGCATCGTCAAGCTGTTGTGGCGCCTCAAGGTCAACGGCGTCAAAACCACCCGCCTCGCCATGATGGGCGTACGGCGGAAACTGCACACCACGCCGGCGGGCGCCATCATCGCCCTTCTGCTGATCCAGTCGGTTCAACAGGCGCCGAGCTACCGCAAGGCCAAAACGAGCGAACTGTCGTGGATTCTCGATTCCAACGAACCGATGAAGCGCATGCTGGAGGCGTTCGGCTGCGTCGTGACCAAACGCTATCGCATCTTCGAAAAAGCGATCGGCTGAAATCTCCGCACAGCACAAAAAAACGGCCGGTGACACCGGCCGTTTTCTTATTTGCGAATTAGAATCTCAGGCTGGCACTTGCGTTGTCGACGTCACCGTCTTGGCGAGACCCGCCGAGTACGTCTTAAGGGCTTCGACGGTGCGGTCGATTTCCTCGAAGCTGTGGCGGGCCGAAATGAAGAAGCGGATGCGCGGCAGACCCTTCGGCACGCCCACCTGGACGATTGGCGGGGCATAGATGCTGCGCTGCATCAGGTATTCGGACGCTCCCATGGTCGATTTCATGTCGGGGAACATCACCGGCACGATGGCATAGCCTTCGGCCGGACCGGTCGACAGACCGGCTTCCTTGGCCTTGGCGAGGAAGCGACTGGCATTGGCTTGGAGCTTGCCGACGCGGCCCGGCTCGTCCTTGATCACCTGCAACGCCGCACCGGCGGCCGCGGCGATCACCGGCGGCAGGCCGACGCTGTAGACGAAGCCCGGCAGCAGATATTTCATCCAATCGAGCACGGCCTTCTGGGCACAGATGAAACCGCCGCAGGAAACGAAGGTCTTCGACAGGGTGCCGATGATCAGATCGATGCGCTTGGGATCTTCACCGAAGTGTTCGCAAACGCCGCGGCCGCTCTTGCCGAGCACGCCGATGGAATGGGCCTCGTCGATCAAGAGCCAGCAGTGGAATTCGTCCTTGAGCTTGAGCAGTTCCGGCAGGTTGGCGATGTCGCCATCCATCGAATAGAGGCTTTCCACTACGATCAGGCAGTTGCGGTGGTTGGCGCGCTGCGTCGACAGAATGTGGCGCAGATAATCCATGTCGTTGTGGCGGAACTCGACAGGCTCGGCCTTGCACGAGGCAACGCCCGCCATGATCGAATTGTGGCTCAGTTCGTCGTAGAGAATCAGATCGCGCTTGCCGAGCAGACTCGAAATCGTCGTCAGGTTGGTAAGGTAACCACTGACCAGTGTCAGCGCCGCTTCCGAGCCGACAAACTCGGCCATCGCCCGTTCGAACTCAGCATGGATCAAACGCTCGCCGCCGACCAGGCGTGAGCCGAGTGCGCCGACGCCAACGCGATCGAGCGCGGCATGCGCAGCATCTCTAATTGCGGGATGATCGGAAATGCCGAGGTAATCATAGTTGGCGAAACTGGTGAGTACAGCGCCATGGCTGCGAGCTTCCGCCTGCAGACGATCAAGCGGCGCGAAGAACGGGTTTCCGTTCTCCAGAACCGAACCGCCGACCAAGCGAGCCCGCCGGGCGATGTAGCCCGTCAATGAGAAATCAGATGCCATTACGCGTCCCAACCCCAAGTTCGTTCAATATGATAACCCAAGGAAACGAAAGCAAGTCCTCGTGACGGCGCTCCCCGTTCACGCCCCAGCCCTGGTGTCAGCCTAACCTCTCGCATGCCGGTATAGGGGGTTTGGCTGCGTTGTCGCCGCTGAATTTGGGGCTGTGACAATTGGCGCAAAACTCCTAGTGGGGTCCCTTTCGAAAACATACACATTCTGTTTAAGGCTTTCGTACGCATTAACGCTAGGCTCCAACGGGCCAGTAAAGTTAGACCGGTGGACGAGCCGGTACGGAAGCCGTTCCGCGAAGAGTGCCCCAAAAAACCCCCGCGCGTCCACGTCTTGGTAGGCAAGATTACGAACCTTTGGCACAGCTCTGCCCACCCCCCCGACGGAAGGCACGGGGGCCAGGTAGTTCTGCACCCAGAAGCCGGTAACCACAAGAAAGCGCGGTTCCCGGGCTCTAATTGCCCGATATGGTTGCAAAATTTCCGTCACATTCGGCAATGGGTTGCGGGATTTGAGCGGTTTCGGCCCGACGCGGCTGACCGTCGCGGCTGCAGGCAGTCGGGGCAAATAAACGTTAAGACCGTAAATTTCTACCCTGTCGCCCGGCTGCACCTGTGCCTTAAGAAAAGCTTCCGCATCGTAACGCGGATCGCCCCAGAACGCCGCATCGATCCCAATGCAGCCATAAGCCGCCCAGCCGGCTGTCAGAAAAAGGAACGCCGCGGCCAGAGCTCGCCAGCGCGGCGCCGTTACCAATAACAATAGATCAGCACCCAGCCCGATGGTGAAAGCCAGCACAACCGACTGAGGCAAAACGAAGCGGGTCTCGGTCCTGAGCGCCACGAAATTGAACGCGAGCGTGAAGGAAACCGCAGCCAGAAGCGGCAGCAGTCCCGCCGCCAGCGCTCCGCCCCGCTTGCGCACCACAGCAGCCACGCCAAGCGCCATCAGCAGCGCGGCAATGACCGGGTAATAGCGTGAGAAATACGCCGCCATGTCGGCCGCGACCGCGGCTCGTCCGGCGAGGTTGTTCTGATACTCGGCATAATCCTGGCTGGCCGAACCGGTCAGCAGCGCGAGGCGGTCGGCAAATCCATGCGGATTGATCAGCGCTCCGTCGATCACCAGCACGGCCGCAATGGCGAGGACGCCCCACCCGGCGAGCTCCTTTAGCACCGGCCCAGCGTTCTGCCGCGCCCAATTGTCGGCGGCGAACCAGATGATCAATCCTGCCGGCAGCGCCAACACAAAGACGGCGTAGGTCTGGTCCTTGGTCGCAACCGCGGCCGCAGCAGCAAGGCAAGCCCAACGAATCGGCTTCAACTCGTGCAGGCACATCACTCGCATGAAAAAATAGAGCGACAGCATCGCCCAGAACAGCGAGGGGCCGTCGAGATTGGTGACCTGGCCGTAATAGGTGAGCCCCGCATTCAAGGCGAGCGCCGCCGCCGCCAGGAGACCGGCGCGCTTTCCGGCCACCAGCTCGCCCATCCGAGCGGCTACCACGATGGTGCCAAGCGAAAACGCCACCGCCACCAGTCGCGCCACGATGGCGAAGTAGGTCATGTACGGCACATGGATCATCTCGGCGATGACGTCTTTGGGCGCGACCGACGGCGCATGGAAGAGTGCCGCGACGATGCCGGGCAGCGACAGCACCGCGAGAATGAACATGTGCAGCGGCGGATAGGCGAAGTGATGGCCGGGCGTATAGGTTTCGACGAGGCCGACGAGGAAATTGCGCGGCGCCACGCCGTCGTCGTCCCAACCATCGGAGGCCGGCAAGCCCCAAGTGATCGCGGCCGTGCGCAACAGCGCTGCGGCGACCAGAATCCAGAACAGCGGCGAGACCCGCCATTGCCGCCATGCGACACCTATGCGCGCCAACGCGCTCACGGCACGGACTGGCCGGCAGCGCGCCGGAAGCGCATCTGCTCGATGATCCAGGGAACACCGACGACGACAAGGTCTTCGATCTTGTCGATCACCGTCATCAACACCAGCACCGCGGCGACTTTGGGCTCGGACACCGCCATCTGACCGGCAGCAGCTATCGCGATGCCGACAAACACGAGGTCCTTCGACGGGATCAACGGCAGGCGCGTCACCAAAAGTCGCAAGGCGACGAATTTGAGGCAATCGCCGGACGTCGGCAGCGCCCCCGACAACCACCAGATCACGAATTCGAGCCACAGCGCGACGATGCAGCGCGTCAGGTGGAAGGAAAAGGTCGCGGCGATCTGCGTCCGGCTGAGCGCTGTCAGCTTGCGGTTGCCGATGAACAGCGCCACGCCGAGCACCAGCGGTATCGATCCCACCACGACCAGCGGCCATCTGCCGATATCAAGGCTGGGAACCGCAACCAGATGCCCGACCAAGAGCAGGAGAAGCATCAGCCACAAAACCACCAGTCCCGCCGCGGCCGACAACACGCTCGAGTCCTTCACCGCATGCAGGAGGAAGCCGTCGCTCACCTTGAGATTCTTGCGCGCCCAGAAGAACAAAAACACCTCGCCGGAATAATCCAGCATGATCGTGTTCATGTAGCGTTTGCGCAGGAAGATGGTGAGCGACAGCGCGCGCCCGACTCCGAGCAGATTGCGATAGACGATGAGATCGCCGAACGGCTGCACGAAAAACGGCAGCGCCAGCACCAGATAGAACAAAAGCGACGAAGGACGGGCGGCAAAAATCTTGCCCCAGCCGATCTGGGTGAGGCCGTAACCGACCAGCGCCAAAAGCAATAGCGGAATGCCCCAGCGCACGAAATTGTGCGCCACGCGGCCCCAGCGCGTGTCGAGCTTGGCCGCGGCGAGCTGCCTCAGCATTTCAATCCGTGTACGCAGCGTTTCCGACAGAACCGCCCCCTTGGGCTAAATTGCGAGAAGGCCGGACCATACAACGCTGGTGCCGTTGCCACCAAATCCGGAGCGCGCTCCGGAAATGTGTAAACCGCTATTCTGTCTTAAAGTGTGGCAAATCTAGTACCGGGACAGCACCGCCCGCACCAGCGCCTTAGGAACGAGACCCGCAATCGCGGCAATGATGGCGAATGGCCACGGCACGATAATATGCCGGGCACCGCGCGCCACTTTCTTGTTGATGATCGCCGCCGCCTGGTCAGCGCTGATCAGGAAGGGGCGTGGTTCGCTGAGGCTTTGACTCATCGGCGTATCGATGAACCCGGGCGAAACCAGGGTTACCGACACGCCATGGCGCTTGACGCGCGCGCGCAAGGCCTCCGCAAACATCATCAGCCCCGCCTTGGAACCGGAATAAGTCGGCGCCATCGGCAGCGCAAACAACCCAGCAATGGAACCGATCAGCACGATATGGCCCGCTCCGCGCGCGCCCATCCTGACCGCGATGTCATTGGCGGCAACAACCGGCGCGGTGAAATTCACCATCGCCATTGCCGCGGCAATAACGGCGTCTTGAGCGATGGCCTCGTGCGGCAGACTGCCACCCAATCCGGCGTTGAAGATCGCGATATCGGTGGGCGCGTGCTGATCCGCCTCCGCCAGTGCGGCGATGAGAACCTTCAAATCGGCCAAGTCGAAACAGTTCGTCGTAACTTGTGATCCGCGGGCGCGGCAATCTTCCGCCACCGCTTCGAGCCGTGCGAAATTGCGGCCCCACAGCGTGAGGTGCGCCTGTGGTGTGGCATAGCTTCGAGCCAACGCAGCGCCGATGCCGCTCGATGCGCCGGATATTAAGATGTTCGCCATTGCGTGCGATTAACCAGCTCCCGGTTGACAAAGCCACGCCCGGGACCTCTTGTAAAGCCTGCCTCAGGACTTACGAAAAACAGTGTCCGTTCAGCCTCATAGCCCAATCGACCAGAGCGGCGAAGCGCCCGCGTTGCGTCTCGCACTGGTGGCGAGTTCGTACGATTATATCCGCGACGGCGTCGCCCTGACCTTGAACCGGCTGGTGACTTATCTCGAAAGCCACGGCGTCGAAGTTTTGGTGTTCGCACCAGTGGGCAAAACCGCAGCTCTGAAACATGCCGGAACCTTGGTGCCGGTGCCGTCCGTTGCGGTGCCGATGCGCCCCGAATATCGCTGCGCCTTCGGCGTCCCGCGCGCCAAGCTGGCCGCGTTCCATCCCGATCTCATCCATCTGGCGCTGGCGCCCGATTGGCTCGGCTACAGCACGATCCGCGCAGCGCGGACGCTGGGCATTCCGCTGGTCGCCTCGTGCCACACAAGATTCGAAACGTATCTCAAGCACTATCCGGGTTCGCGCGTGCTTGAACCGCTGCTCAAGGCCTATTTGCGTTTCGCTTATGGCGCCGCCCGCGAAGTCTACGTGCCGAGCAGCTCGATGGTGGAGGCGCTGAAAGCCGACGGCGTGAAGAGCGTCTTCAAGCTGTGGCCGCGCGGCGTCGACACCAAACTGTTCCAGCCCGGCAAGCGCTCGGCGGCGTGGCGCGCGCGCTACGGCATCGGCGCCGACGAATACGTCGTGACCTTTGTTTCGCGGCTGGTGCGTGAAAAGGAACTCGACACCGTAATCGCGAGTTTGCGCCTGTTCGAGGCCCGCGGCATTCCTCATCGCGTGCTGATCGTCGGCGACGGACCGGACCGCGGCATGCTGGAAGCGGGTCTGCCGAATGCGATCTTCACCGGTTTCCTCGAAGGCGAAGCGCTGGCGACGGCCTATGCCTCGTCTGATGTTTTCCTGTTTCCGAGCGAGACCGAAACCTTCGGCAACGTCACTTTGGAAGCGATGGCGTCGGGCCTGCCTTGCATTTGCGCCAACGCCACCGGCAGCCGCTCGCTGGTCGTGCACGGCGAAACCGGCTACTTGGAGACGCCGCGCCAAGCCAACTCGTTCGCCGGCCGTCTGACGGTCTTGGCGCGCGACAGCGATTTGCGGGCGCGCTTCGGCGCCGCCGCCCGCCAGCGCGCCCTGACCTTCTCGTGGGACGAGAGCATGGCGAAGATCCTCGAGCACTACCGCACCCTGGTTGCGAGAGCGGTACCATGAAGATCGTCGACGTCTCGGAATTCTATTCGCCGACCGGCGGCGGTGTGCGCGCCTATGTCGATCAGAAATTCAAAATGGCGGCAAAGCTCGGCCACGCCCTGACGGGGAGGGCGCCGGGCACGGAAAACCGCAGCGAGAACCGCGACGGCGGAAAATTGATCTGGGTCGAGACCCCGCAACTGCCGTTCGACAAGAACTACCGTATGTTTTGGCGCGCCCAAGATGTGCTCGCGCTGATCGACTCGGAAAAGCCCGATGTGCTGGAAGGCTCGTCGCCTTGGCGCGGCGGGTACATTGCTGGGATGTGGCGCGGCAACGCGGTAAAGATGCTGTTCATGCATGCCGATCCGGTCGCGGTCTATCCCCAGACGCTTCTTACGGGCAGGCTGAAGCCGGACACCATCGACCGATTGTTCGGCTGGTACTGGTCTTATTTGCGCCGCCTGAATGCACGCTTCGACGGCTGCGTCGTGGCCGGCGCTTGGCTGGCGCGGCGATTCGAAACCTACGGCCTCAAGAATCTGCACGTGGTGCCGTTCGGGGTCGAACGGGGTTGGTTCAAGCCGGGTCTGCGCGACGAAACCTTGCGCACGGACCTCTTGGCGCGCTGCGGCCTTGGACCCGACGCAGCCTTGGTGCTTAATGTCGGCCGCCATCATCCCGAAAAGCGGGTCGGCATGCTGATCGACGCGGTGACGAAAGCCCAGAAGACGCGGCCGATGGGGTTTTATGTCGTCGGTGACGGCTTCATCCATGGCGCGATCGAAGCGCGCGCCAGCAACGCCCGCCATATCTTTCTCGCCGGCTGGCTCAAGGATCGCGCGACGCTGGCCCGCACCATCGCCTCCGCCGACGTCGTGCTGCACGGCTCGAGTGCGGAGACTTACGGCTTTGCCGTGGCCGAAGCTTTGTGTTGCGGCACGCCGGTGGTGGTTCCTTCTACAGGCGGTGCTGCTGATCTTGCCGATCCCACCTGCAGCGAAACCTATCCGGCGGGCGATGCCGAGGCAGCCGCCAAGGCGTTGATCGCAGTTCTCGAACGCGACCGTGCCGGACTTTCGCGCGCGGCGGCTGTAGCGGCCGACCGCATCGGCGGCATCGAAAGCCATTTCGAAAAACTCTTCGCCCTTTATGCCGAGGCGGTCGATCAGCACCGCACGGCGAAACGTAAGGACGGTGTGCTGTGATGAAAAATCCCGGATTGCGTTTGATCGCACTGCTTATTGCGATGGTTTGCTTGGCGCTGCCTGCGGCTGCCAAAGAGATGAAGAGCCAGATCACGGAGATGGACTCGGTGCCGCGAGTGAAGCCGCACTATCCGGTCCCGACCGAGCCGAACCAGGTGTTCTATGTCGAGCGTTCGTCCAACTCGAACACCGTCGTCTACTGCGCCAATCTCGACAAGGACGGCAAGCTCAACACATCCGAGCCGATAAAAGCCTATTGGCGCTGGTACAACGTCGATGGCCACGTCAAGACGCTCAACTTCGCCGAACGGATGATGGCCTACGGCATCAAATCCGCGAAGCACGACGGACCGAACGGCTCCTATAGTTTCCAGATCGCCGCCATGCCGGAGCGCACGCTCTATATCGGGCTCGATGCCCACGGCCAGCCGGAAGTGTTCGGCAAGCTCGGCGAGCACTGGGTCAAGCTCGCGTATGTTTATCTCGAAGTGGACGATCACGGCTTGATGCCCGACGTGCCGGAACTCGATCTCTTCGGCATCGACCGCAGCACCGGCAAAGCCGTACGCGAGCACATCAACCGGCGCTGATCGAGGTCTTTCCTCTGCGCTGCGCCTCGATCACCAGGAACACGCCGGTGACGGCAGCAAACAAGCAACCCGGTACCAGCCAGCCGGCGATGATGGGATCCATGTACCCGTTCTGGCCCATGATCAGGCACGCCTTGATACCGAAATGGGCGATGTAGCCGGAAAACACGATGCCGACCACCACCGGCGCCGCGATGCCGTAAGCCAGCAGCAGCATCGCCAGCGATGACGCGAGCAGCGCCATCAGACCCGGCAGCAAGGCTTCGGCAAGCACGACATGCAGGCGGGTTTCATAGCGGCCGTGCGCATCGGGTACGCGCGCCGAAGCGGCGAGTTTGGCCAGCACCGGCAATGGAATGTACTGCGGTTGCAAGCCGTACCAAGTGAACCACAACGGATCGAGCGACAGCGTGATCGCCTTCTTATCGAACGGCGTCATGGTCTGATGGGTGGCTTTGGCGATGAACACCGTCCGCCGAACACCCCCCGTGTTGGTGGCGTTCCAGTATTGGCCGTTCCGCATCACCCAGAAATCGGTGCCGTCCTGCCACGTCGCCGTCGGCGCAATGTCGACCTCGCTGAGCTTGCCGCCCGCGTCGCGGGCGAAGAACATCACATTGCGCAACACCGGCGGCGGCCCGAATTCGACCTGCGCCCGGAGAATGCCGCCGCCCGCCGCCATCCAGGCCGGATCGGACAGCTTGGCGCGATCGAACGCCTCGCCATCGCGCCCCAGCCGTTCGGCCATCTGGATGCCCATCGAGGCCGGACCGAGCCAGCCGTCCATGGCAAAATCGGCGGCGCCGAGAATGAGCCCGACGAGCAGCACCGGCGACAGGCATTGCAGCGGCGAACGTCCCGAATTCCACACCAGCATGCGTTCGCCCGATTGGGTGTGCGCGACCTCGGTCCATAACACCCCGATGAACGTGGCGAATGGCAAAAGCGGCGCGATCAGGCCAGGCGTGCGCAAAGCCGAGAACCGCGCCACGCTCCACACGGCGGCAAGATTATTGCTGCCCTTGGCCGCGACTTGCGCAAACTGCGGCCACAGATCGATGGTGAGCGCGATGGCGAGCAGGATCGAGACCACGATCACGACGTGGCGCATGTATCCCGCCAGCATGTAGCGCGTATGCCGCCCGAACGGAGCCAGCACGATGCGCGGGCGCGGCGGCGGCGCCGTGGGGTGCGCGCTTTCGGTCATGGCCGGCCTAATTGCGGTTGCACCAGCTTGCCCTGCTGATGGAAAATTTCGGCAAGCAGAAGTGCGGCCATGATGAGCGTGAGCACTGCCGGCGTGCGCAGCGCCCCCCACGGGTCCAAGGGAACGATGACGCGGATCAGCCACTCGCTGGTCACGTTGAGACTCATCAGTCCCATACAGGCGAGCGGCAGGGCGAAGTAATTGGTGGCGCGGTTGGTCAGGCAGACGCAGGCCAGCGCGATCAGCGGCGCCAGCAGGCAGAGGAAACTGCGCGCCAGACGCTCGCCCAAGAGCCGCATGTCCTCGCGATGGCGCGCATCCGTCGAAAACTTGCGGGCCGCGAACTGGTTGAAGATCGTCATCTCGTCGGCATTGGCGCCGCGCGGGTCGAACGAGAGCAATTGATCGGCCTTCATCGCCTGCGTGATGTCGCCGGCCAGTGTCGCCATCTGCGACAGGCCGGTCGTGGTGCCGCCGCAGTCCTTACAGGGACGGCCGGCGGGATCGAAGGTCTGCGAGGTGAAGCCGCCGAGCTTGAGCAGGATGCGCCCCCCCGGATCGGGACCTTCCAGGCTGGCGTGATCGGCGGTGACGACGCGGAACTTGCCGTCCTTCAATTCTTCGTAGACGAACAGGCCGCGCGTTTGGTTGGTGGCCATCATCCCGCCAGCCGGTTGACGCGCCGGGGCGAACGCGACGCGGCCGGGAAAATCGTAGAACTGGCCGGTATTGATGCCGGTTCGGAGGCCGCGGAATTCGGCCTGGAATAGCACCTCGCGCTCGGCGAAACGGGCGGCCGGATCGAGCACGCTCGACACCCCGAGCGAACCGAACATCACGACCACCGCCACCGCCAATGCCAGACCGATCAGTTGCAACGGACCGGTACCCGCCGCCACCAGCACCAAGAGCTCGCGATCCTCCCGCATCCGCAACGCCGTCCAATAAGTGCCGACCAGAACCGCAATGGCGAGCGCCAGATCGACCACTTGCGTCGAGTTGCAGAGCAGCAGGAAGCCCATGTCGCGCGGATCGGCGTGATTCTGGGAGACGGAGCGAAACACCATCGGGAAGCGTTCGGCGATGAAGACCGCTTCGAACAGCATCATCACGGTAAAAACCAGCAGCGCCACGCCGCCGAAGAACCGCCGCGCGTAAAGCAGGGTGAACGGCCCCGAGAAGCGTTTCACAAGCCCGCCGAGCGTGCGCGGCTTGGCGGTGGTGGTTTCGGGCGCGTCGGTCATATCCGGAACTCCTCGCCCAGATAGACCCGGCGCACATCGGGATCGTCCATCAGCGTTTGGGAATCGCCGTGCGCCAAGACCCGCCCGCTTTCGATCACATAGGCGCGGTTGACGAGCTGCAACAGCTCGCGCGCATTGTGGTCGGTGATGAGAATGCCGATGCCGCGCGCGGTCATGGCGCGGATCAGATTGCCGATCTCTTCGATGGCCTGCGGATCGACGCGGGCGAACGGCTCGTCGAGCAGCGCGAAGCTGGGTTCGCAGGCGAGCGTGATGGCGATCTCGCTGCGGCGGCGCTGGCCGCCCGACAACGTGCCGACGCTCATCTTGCGAAAGTCACCGAGATGAAACTGCGCGAACAAGGCATCGGCGATCTCGCGGCGTTTCGCCGCCGAAGGCTCGCGCGCTTCCAACACCATTTCGAGATTGGCCTCGACGCTCAAAGACCGCGGCACAAAGGAATCCTGCGGCAGGTAGGAAATGCCACGCCGCGCCCGCTCGTAAAATGGCAAAAAGGTAATGTCATCGCCGTCCAGTTCGATCCGCCCGGAATCCGGCGCCGTGAGGCCGGTGACCATCTTGAAGCTGGTCGATTTGCCGGCGCCGTTGGGACCCAAAAGGCCAACGACTTCGCCACGCTCGACGCAGAGCGTTACGTCCTCGATAACGCGCCGTCCGCCGAGGGATTTCACGAGATGCTGTACGGAGAGCATTCTTGAGGGTGTGCCGGATCGCCTGCGCCGTGATGATATAGGGCGGGCGAGATTGCTGTACAGGGCCGGGCGCCGCAGCGGTTAAGCGGGTTGTGGCACAAGGGACTCCGCGGGGGCAAAAACGTCCGCAATATCGCTGAGGCCGACAACGGCGATCCCCTCGGCGCGGGCAAAGGCGAGCAGAGCCGCCAATCGCTGCAAGATGGCATCGGCCTCGGCGTCGTTTTTCGCATAAGGGCTGAGGCCCGGCATGATCTCGACATTATGGAACATGCAATTGAGCACCACCGGCCGGCCCATCCCTTGGAAACGCGCCAGTTCGTCGCGCGCAACGCCAATCAGGCGATCGGCCGTGCCACAGGTGGGCCGCAGCCAGCGCGGTTTAACCTTCGCTCCGATCAGCGGCACCTGCGAAAGGCAGGACGGTAGAATGGTCACCGGCACTTCCAAGAGCGGTCCAGGCTCGGTGGCGGCCTGTCCAGGTAAGGGGAAAATCGGCCAATAAGGCTGGGTCGGCGCGTTGCGGAAGTTGGCCGCAGGGGCGCCCAGCTCGGTCCAATCCTTCTGCGGGCTGACGCTTGAATCGACGGCATAACCAAGCTCGGCGAGAAACTTCAACGAATGGGCGCCAATGCCGAAGCGCCCGGCCCGGAACGACCGCGGGCGCCTGCCGAACGCGCCCTGGAACAGCGCCGTCAGCCCTTTCAGCTTCTGCCGCTCGATTTTGGGCGGATAATTGCATTGGAACGCCGTGGTCTCATCGGGTTCGAAGGCGCCGGGCGCGACGAATTCGCCGTGCAAATGGGCGCCGAATTCGGCGCTCCCTTTGAGATGGGTGAGGCATTCGACCGAGGCCGGATCGCGCAAGACTTCCGGCGACAGCAGATACGTCGGTTTGGCGCCGAATTGAGCAAACAAAGGCTGCAAGCGGCCGGCGATGCCAGCCGTAACCGCGGCGAACCTGAGCGGCTTTTTCACCCGCCAGCCTTCACCCTTGTCACATTCGCAATCGATCGAGACGCACAGATACGCGTCCATGCTCCAGCCCGCTTGAACGAGCCAGAGTATCACCGCACGAACAGCATTTGTCGTGCAGTTTCTCGTGTAAACGTATTAATACCTACGCCACCTTATCGGGACCCGATAAAGTGCGCTAAGTATTTGTTTTGACGCTTTTTATACGAAAACCGTAACCCGGTTTGCCGCCAAATGCGTCTATTTATAGCCAGCGCACATGTTCTTGGACCAAGTGCGCCTCGCTACGGGTGTAGCTGGGTTTGAATTCGGCGATCAAACTCCTCTTGCTGCCAGGGCCGCCCTTCGTCAGACGAAACCGACGTGGAGCCATTACCTTGCGTCATCACGCGAATGCGTAGAACTTGCAGTGAGACGCATTCGACGAGAACATTTCGTCTTACTTCCGCATGAGTTGATACCGGACAATTGTCCCAAATTGTCGTAACCGAGCATCCGGTTATCTAATGGCACAGCAATACACAACACATAGGTTGTGATGACGGCGCGGTTGAAAATTCTTCATGTCGTCGTCGCCGGTCAGATTGGTGGCGCGGAACGTTTTCTCGCCGATCTTGCGGCGCGACCGAAATTGTCCGGGGCCGATCATTGCATCGGCTTGATGACGCCAAATCGCGACTTAACCGCGTTTTTCCGCAGCAGCGGCGTCACCGTTCACGCGCGCGAAGGGGTGCAGGAAAATCCGCTCGCTTATCTGTGGCGCAGCTACGGCCCCAACGACGTTGCCTGGCTTGGGCATGTGATCGAACGCGAACGTCCCGACCTCCTGCACTGCCACACCTACGCCTCGCATGTGCTGGCCGTACGGGCGGCGTTGCGGTTCGCTCTGCCGCTGGTACGCACCGAACATGGCGTGCGCCATTACCGCGATCCGACCTGTGGTTTGAACCGGCATTGGGCGCTGAAACACACCACCAAAATCGTCGCCGTCAGTGCCTTCGTCGGCCGCATCGTGGCGGCCATCGAACCGGCGGTGAAAGAGCGGATCTGCGTGATCCATAACGGCATCGATCTCGCGCGTTTCGCGCCGAAGCCGCCGCGCCGGGACGGTCCCTTCACGGTGGCAGCGGTGGCGCGGCTGGAACCGGTCAAGCGGCTCGATATCGCGCTCGCTGCGCTGGCAGAGGCACCTGAGGTGCATCTCGATATTGCCGGCGACGGCGCCGAGCGCGGCAAACTCGAAACCCTGGCGCAGCGCTTGGGCGTCGCCGGGCGCGTGCGCTTCCACGGCCATCTCGCCGATCCGAGGGCCGTGATTGCTAGCGCCGACGCCGTGATCAACTGTACCCGCGAAGAAGCCTTGTCGCTGTCGCTCCTGGAAGCCGGCGCCATGCAGCGCCCCGCCATTGCGATCGGCCAAGGCGGCGTGCCCGAGGCCGTGGTGGATGGCCGCACCGGCTGGTTGACGAAAGAAGACAGGGTCGCCGCGTTCACCGCAACGTTGCGCCAAGCCGCCGCTGATCGCGCCGAAGTCGCCCGTCGGGGAATCGCCGCACGGGACTGGGTTGCGGCCAATTTCGCCATTGGCGCGATGTGCGAAGCCTACGGGTCCGTGTATAGGAGCCTCATTCCGGGAGGGAATGATGGCCGAGGTTCTTGAAGCCGCAAGAGATGTGAAGACCGCTACGCGCCGCTTGAAGGTGCTGTTCATCAACGACACCTCGCGCAACGGCGGACCGGGGCGGACCATCCTTTACATCACCAAATTTCTCGACCCGGCGCGCATCCACCGCAACGTGATGATCCCGCGCGAAGGCATCGTCACCCAGCGGCTGCGCGACAATCATGCCGCCGAATTGGTCTTCGCCGAACCGGATTTGATCGAGAACTTCTTCCAACCGATGACGCGGCCTATCGAACGGCGGGATTTTCAAGCGATCTGGCCGCTCAAGTTCGCACGCGTGATCGGCAACATCGCTCGCATGCTGACCGGCTTCGGACGGCTGGCGCGCCGCATCCGCCGCGAGAAATACGATCTCATTTTCTGCAACGGCACCTCGGCTGGATTCCTCGGCGGCGCGCTGGCGGCATGGACTAAGACCCCCGCGATTTGGCACGTGCTCTATCCCGAAGTGCCCAAACTCGCGCGCGGCCTGCACCAGCGCTTGGCACGCAGTCCGTATGTCGCGCTGATCGTCTGCGTTTCCAAACCCTGCGAAACCCAGTTCGATCACGTCCGCGAAAAAGTCAAACCAATCCAGACGGCACTCGACATCGAGGAATTCGACAACACCACGGTCGCCCCCCTGTTGCGGCAGGAACTGAACCTTCCGCCGGACACGGTGATCTTCGGCAATCACGGCCGCAT
>JAATGK010000416.1 GCA_015654715.1 Alphaproteobacteria bacterium | reverse complement strand
GGTCAGTGCATTGGGGTTCTCGAACGGATGCGCCGAATTGGCGTTGAAGAAGCCACCGCCGTTGGTCCCCAGCATCTTGATCGCTTCCTGCGAGGCGACCGGGCCTTGGGCGATGGTCTGTTTGATGCCTTCCAGAGTCGTGGCGACGGTGTAGCTGCCGAGGTTCTGCGGCACGCCTTGCCAGATCAGTACCACGGCCATGACGATGGCGAGCGGCAGCAGCACGTAGAGCGTGGCGCGGGAAAGATCGACCCAGAAATTGCCGACCGTACCGGCCGAACGGCGAGCAAAGCCGCGGATGAGCGCGATGGCGAGCGCAATGCCGGTCGCGGCCGAGACGAAATTGTGCATCGTCAGCCCGACCATCTGGCTGAAATAGGAAAGCGTCGTCTCGCCCGAATAGCTCTGCCAGTTGGTGTTGGTGATGAAACTGACCGCCGTATTGAAAGCGAGATCCGGCGCTACGTTGGGCAGGCCCTGCGGATTAAGCGGCAGATAGGCTTGGCAGCGTAGCAGCACGTAAAGGAACAGAAAGCCCGCGACGGTGAAGGCCAGCATGGCCAGGGCGTAACCGATCCAGTGCTGTTCGGCTTCAGGGCGGATGCCGGCAGCGCGGTAGAACAAGCGTTCCACCGGGGCGAGCACGGGCGAAAGAAATGTGCGCTCGCCCTCAAACACCGCGGCCATATAAGCGCCGAGCGGCTTGACGGTAAGCGTCACCAGCACTGCGAACAGCGCGATTTGGACGATGGCATTGGCGGTCATGGGAGTCTCTAGAATTTTTCGGGACGCAGGAGCGCGATGATGAGATAGATCACGATGACGGCCGTAACGGCGCCGGC
The DNA here is from genome assembly GCA_015654715.1 of Alphaproteobacteria bacterium. Lineage (GTDB taxonomy): Bacteria > Pseudomonadota > Alphaproteobacteria > Micropepsales > Micropepsaceae > Rhizomicrobium. The sequence continues at coordinate 7,756 of JAATGK010000416.1, read as the reverse complement.
CAGCGCATAATCGAAGCTCATGGTCGCCTCACAGCCGGTTGCAGGCGAAAACATAGGCGAGGCATACGGCAAAGAAGCCGATCCCCGCCGCGAGCAGCAAAAAATCGAACATGGCGTCCTCCAAGGAACGCCGCAAGAATGGGCACCAGCCCGTATAGAATCGAGCCTGTGCAAGCGGCCTCGGTTATAGAAAGATCATATAGGACGACCGGTTTCCGGCTCCCGCCCAGCGTGCTAAGACGACACTGTCGTAGCGGGAAGAATGCAATGGCGTCGGACAATCGCTTGTTGGAAATGCGCCAGAAGCGCGGGCTGGGGGCGGCCGAGCTGGCGACCGATGTCGGCGTGTCGCGTCAGACCATCTATGCCATGGAAGCGGGCAATTACGTGCCCAATACCATTGTGGCGCTGCGGTTGGCGCGCGCCCTTGGCTGTAAGGTCGAGGAGTTGTTCCAGATTGAAGATGAGGCGCCGCCGCGGCCCGAAGCTTTGGATGCGGTTTTGATCGCAGGTGCACAGGCGCCTTATGAAGGCCAGCCGGTGCAACTTTGCGACGTGGGCGGACAGTTGATCGCAGCGGCGGCCGATAGCCTTGATTGGAGCCTGCCGCCGGCCGATGCGGTGCTGCTGAACAAGCCGCGCGCTAAAGCCGCGACGGTTCGGGTGCAGCCGTTTCATACCCGGCTCGACCTCGGCAAGCGGCTACTGGTCGCCGGCTGCGATCCGGGAATTTCGGTGTTGGCGCGGCATTTACGGCGCGCCGGTGTGGAACTCGTCGTCATCAACCGCAATTCCACTGCGGCGCTCGATCTGCTCAAGCAGGGCCTGGTCCACATCGCAGGCTCGCATCTGGTCGATGCCGATACCGGCGAATCCAATCTCAGTTCGGTTCATCGCTTGTTCGACCGTCGCGCCGTGGCGGTGATCGGTTTTTCCAATTGGGAAGAGGGCATCGTGGTGGCGCGCGGCAACCCCAAGGCCATCCACGCCATTGCCGATTTCGCCAGGAAGGGCGTTACCATCGTCAACCGCGAGCCGGGGGCGGCGGTGCGTTTCCTGCTCGACGGTGAACTTGCGAGGCTCGGCATTTCAGCGAAAGCGGTGCGCGGCTACGAACGGCTGGCGCGCGGCCATCTGCCGGCGGCGTTGGAAGTGATGAACGGCAGCGCCGATGCCTGCATCGCCACCAAAGCGGCGGCGCGGGTGTTCGGTCTCGATTTCGTCACTTTGGTGCGCGAGCGTTACGATCTCGTCATGCGCAAGAAGCATCTCGACCTGCCCGAAATGCAGGCACTGTTCGACACTCTTGGCCGCACCGCGTTCCGCCAGGAGCTCGAAGCCATGGGCGGTTACGACACCAGCCCGGCCGGCACCCAGTTTGCGTGAGGCTAGGGCATACGTGGTTTGTTGTCGTGACTGTTGAGGGGTTCTCATGAATCCGTCACACTGATCCTGCTAGGGTAGGAACGGATATTTGCGGCTGCTGGGGTGGGGCAGCGCGGGTCGAAGGAAGAAGTCATGTCAAAACAGAACCCTGCCTATCTCTCGGATCACGACGTCCGGGTGCGGGCTTATCATATCTGGGAGCGCGAAGGCCGGCCGGAAGGCCAGGCGGAGGCATTCTGGCTGAGGGCAATCGCCGAGCTGGAAGCCGAACGCGCCGCCAAGGCCGCGCCGGTCGATCAAGTTCCGCCGCATCCGGGCGTCTCCAATCCGCCGAACCGTTTGGTCGCGGACACGATAGAGAAGAAGGACTGAGCCTTACGGCGCGGGATCGGCGGGCGTTGCGTCGGGTATCGCATCGGACGCACTGCCGCGCACTTCCGCGGCGCGATGTTGCAGATAAAGGCTGCGGGTCGCGGCATAGAAGTCGAGAGAACTGCGCTCGATGTCGTCCAGGGTGTCGAGGTTGCGGGCCCGCAGGTCGACCATCTGCAGCACGGCCCGTCCGCCTTCATAAGCGTACTTGCTGCGGAAATCGAAATAGGTCACCGGATCGAGGAAGGTATCGACGCCGCGTCCGGCGAGGTCGCGCGGCGGCGACGGGCCGAGCAGCGGCAGCATCAGATAAGGGCCTTCGCCGGCCCCCCAGACGCCGAGCGTGATACCGAAATCGGTGTCGTTGGCCGGCAGTCCGGTGCGCGCGCCGATGTCGATCAGCCCGCCCAAACCGACGCTGGAATCAAGCACGAAGCGGATCAGCGTGCCGCCGGCATCGCCGAGTTTGCCCTGCAGCACCAGATTGGCGAAGACTACCGGCTCGCCGAGATTGCCGAGCATATTGTGCACGCCGGTACGGGCCGGCTCCGGCACCGCAGCGTTGTAGGCCTTGGCGACGGGGCGGGCGACCGCCTTGTCGATGCTCATATTGAGATCGAACACCTGGCGATTGAACGCCTCGTAGGGATCGTTGTCGGGACCCGGCGGGCTGGCAGCGCAGCCGGTCAGGAGGAGCGCCGCCAGGACGGCCCCGGCAACACCGGTCGCACTTTGGGATACCAAACCGAATGCCTTTTCCTGCGCATGACCGCACACGCCGGAACTGCTCCGCCTTCTTGGGGGACAGGCGGAGCAGCTTCGCCACCGCACGTTTGCGGCAGCAAATTCAACCGGCGCGGCCAACAAATGCCGTGCTTCTGACGAAGAAGACTTGTGATCTTCCAAGGGTGCAAACTATTGACGAATCATAAGAAGAAAAACCCACCTTTTGTTCACATGGTGATGAGGAGATTTCATCAATGTCCCGGGCCGAACTCACCGATCTTTCCGCTTTCGTCGCGGTTGCCAATCACAAGAGCTTCCGCGCCGCGGCCAGCCAGCTCGGTGTGACGCCGTCGGCGTTGAGCCACCGCATGCGCCAGCTCGAACATCGCATCGGCGCCCGCCTCTTGCACCGCACGACGCGCTCGGTGTCGCCGACCGAGGCGGGACGCACGCTGCTGGAACAACTGCGTCCGGCGTTGGAGCAGATCGAACGCGCCGTCGACACCGTCAAGACCAACCAGGAAAAACCGACCGGGCGGCTGGCGCTCTATGTTCACCCCATGGTGGCGCAGATCGCACTGACGCCGGTATGGCGGACGTTCCTGGCGGCCTATCCGGAGGTACATCTCGACGTTGGCGGCGGCAACTTGATCGGCGACATCGTGGCATCGGGTTACGACGCCGGCATTGCGCCCAAGGAGTTTCTTGCCCTCGATATGACCGTCGTGCGCGTGACGCCGCCGCTGAAACTGGCGGTCGTCGGTTCGCCGGAATATTTCAGCCGCCATCCACGTCCGAACACGCCGGCCGATCTGAAGGCGCACAATTGCATTCAGATGCGCCTGCCCCTGACCGGCAAACCGGTGAACTGGAAGCTGTCGCGCAAGCCGATCGTGCACCGCCTCTCCCCGGAAACGCAGACGGTTGCGACGTCGGGAAATCTCATTCTCGAAGACATCAATCTCTCCTTGCGGGCGGCGATCGACGGCGTTGGGATTGCGCTGACGCTGGAAACGCTGGCGGACTTCTTCATCCGCGCCGGGCATCTGGTGCGCGTGCTGGAGGATTGGTCGCCGTCCTATGACGGCTTCTATCTCTATTACTCCGGCAAGCGCCAAGTGCCGACGGCCCTGCGCGCCCTGATCGACATGATCAAGGTCTCCTATCGCGAGAATAAGCGCCGGCCCAATGTGCCGTTCCTCGGTTAGGCAGATGTCTTTGTGCCGGGATGCTCGCCGGCGCGTTGCGGGATGAGCAGGATGGCGGCCACCATCGCCGTGGCGATGATCGCCGTCGCCAGCGGGCGGCTGACATTGAGGCCGCCCTGGTCCAAGGGCTTGTCGAAGAAATCGCCGACGGTGGCGCCCAAGGGACGGGTGAGAATGAACGCGACCCAGAACAGCGCCACATGCGAAATCCGGGTCCGCCAATAGAGCGCCGCGACAACAAGCAGGGCGAGAGCGAACAACAACGCACCGCCGCTATAGCCCAGACCGGACGCGGCCGCCCAATCGCCCAGCGCTGTCCCCAGCGTCTGCGAGAAGGTGATCGTGAGCCAATAGAAGACCTCCACCCGCGGCGTTGCGACGGTGGTGACCGCGACCGACCGCTCCGACCAATACCATATCGCCAACACCGCCAAGACGGCCGCCAGCAAGAACAGCGAACCGCCGGGATAACCGATGCCGAGAGAACGGTCGGCGAAGTCGGCCATGGTGGTGCCGGCGGTGGTGGAGGCGATGATCGCCGCCCAATAGAGCAAGGGATGGAATTTCCGGGCGGCAATCTGAAGCCCGACCAGCACCGCCAGAATGGGTAGAAAGATCGCGCTCGAAGCGAGATAGCCGAGGTCCCAGGTCATCGACACGGTGTCGCCGCCGGTCTCGCCCAAGGTCGTGGCGAGAATCTTGATAAACCAGAAGCCCAGGGTGACGGCGGGAATCTTGCTCAACACCTTGTCGTTCGACATCCAACCATCCAGCTCGAGAGGGTGAAGAGAGCTGACGTGTACCACGGTGGGCGTGCCGTCCTAAACGCCACACTTTTGCGCCCGACGGGGATTGTGCGGACGGGCGCATACGGCTACCAATTCTGTCCGGAAGGAAACCGGTGTCATTCCGCTGCGCGGTGGGCGATCAGGCCTCGCTGTCGCAGGGAAATGCTACCGTTGAACCCGTTTGGCGCCCACCAGGGCCGGAGCCCGAAAGCCATGATCAAAAAAGCTCTCCGCGGACTGTCCCTCATCGCTTTGGTGTCCCTGCTGGGCGCGGCTGCGCCGATGGCGCCGACGCCGGCATCGGGTTTGCTGTTCTACCTGTCAGCGGACAAAAGCCTGACCGCCGATATCGCCAAAGGTGATCCGGTGCCGAACTTCGCCGACCACGCGAAAATCGTCCCCCGTGGCCGCATCGGCGGGGCGCTGTCGACCGACGACGACAATGTCTTGTCGTGGAAAGTGCCCGGCAATGTGTTTGCCCAGCGCGGCACCGTTTCGTTCTTCTGGCGCGCACGCACCCCCGTAGGCCGCGCCCCGTTCGTGCTGTTCCGCGTCGGTTATGCCGATCACACCAGTTGGGACATGGTGTTCCTGCGGATCGACTATAACGGCCACGGCTACGACGCCTTCGTTACCGACAACAATCTGGCGCGCCTGCGCCTGTCGTTCAAACTCGATGCGCTGCCGCCGCCCGATGCCTGGACCCACATCGCGTTCTCGTGGGACGAAACCCAAGGTGTGAAGCTCTACATCAACGGCAAACTGGCGGCGGAGAAGAACCAAGCCGCGGTGCTCGATTCCGGCCTCGACCAGTTCGGAATGGCCTCGCGTATTGTCTCGCCGCATCAGGTAATGAGCCGCTATAATTGGATGCGCGGCAGCGATTACGACGAATTGCGCATTTACGATCACGCCCTGGCTGAGACCGAGATCGCGACGCTGGCCAAAGGCGAGACGCCGGTTGTGGCCGCAGAGGCTAGCTCGTTCGCCGATCCGCAAAGCCGGGCCGCTTGGAACTGGCGCTATGGCTGGAACCGCCCGGACGACGTGCCGGTGGCGCTGACCGCGGCCGTTACCACCATTCGCAAGGTTGAATTCGCCGACGCCAAGGACATCAAGGAATGGATGTACAAGGCGACCGACGGCATCGCCGAAACCACTTGGCCGGGCGTTTACAATCGCTCGCGATTGCCGGGCCGCACCGACTATTTCCCCTTGCCGGACTGGAACGTTTACGTCGACGGCGGCAAGACGCTGACCCTCACCTTGCCGGGCGAGGCGTGGAATCACATCGAGCTGCAAGGCGCGGCTTACGGCAATCTGACTTATGCCGCCAACACCGCCGCTGCCCCGGCCGAGATCGCGACACGGGCGAAGGAGCAGGAGCGCACCACGTATCAATTTCCGCAGGAACGGACCGGCGGCGTTTTGCGCTTCAACAACATCGCGCAGGAAACGCCGATTCAGGAAATTGCGGCTTACGACATTCGTCCCGGCGCGGTGCCGAAGGGAACGGTGACGCAGACCTATGTCGTCCGCGCCAGTGCCGCCGCGGATTCCCCTGACCTCGACGAACTGAACGCTTTCATCAAAGGCCGCTACGCGCCGGAGTCGCAAGCGACCGTGGTGGCCTTGCCGGATGCAGCACCGTCGCGCCCGCGCGCGGCCGAGACCGGTCCCAAGCTGCCGCTGATCCATGTTTTGATTCCGTACGAATACGGCGCTTCGCCGGCTGGCCTGCCGCTTTACCGCTCGTGGGGCTATGGCTGGGCCAACATGCACGATGGGCTCGACGGCATCGCCATCACGATACCGGCGCTTAACGTGAAACCCACGATGAATGGGCTGTTCCCGATCAACATCCAGGTCAAAGATCCGCTTTGGCCGATGCGCAACATGCTCGACATCACCCTCGCGGTGAAGCCGGGCGAAGCGCGGACGCTGTGGCTCGACCTGCGCGATCGCATCCTGCCGAACAAAAGCTTCTACATCACTCTGGCCGGTTCTGGCGGTGACTTCACCGCGGCAGCGCTGGGCGGCACCAAGATCCAACTCGTGTTCAAGGACCGCGCCGAAGCCCTCAAGGAGCACGTTGCCGATCGGCTGGCCCAGGTGAAAGACAATTGGGGTTTTCTGGTGGAAGAGCATCCCGCCTCGATGCGCGCCAAGCTGTTCGAGCGCGTCGTCACCGACGCCAGCGATCTGCTCCGGGTCGACCCCGAAAACAAGATCGCCCGCGAGTATTGGAACGACATCGCTTATAATAGCCAAGGTACGCTGCCGTTCACGCTGCCCGCGGTGCCGAAGGGCGTTCCCGCTTGGGCCTGGCTGCAGCTTCAAGACCTCAAAGGCGTGCGCCATTTCGTCAATTGGTGGATCGACAATCGCCAATCCGATTATGGCGATTTCGGCGGCGGCTTGTCGGACGATACCGATCTCGTCGAACAGTGGCCGGGGCTCGCGTTGATGGGCGTCGACAGCGACAAGATCCGCCGCTCGCACAGCCGGATGAACGAAGCCATTTATAAGAACGGCATGTTCACCAACGGTCTGGCGACGCTGATGCTGGACGAGCTGCATTCCTATGAAGACGGCATCAACGCCAACAGCGAAGCGATGTACCTCAATTATGGCGATCCCAAAGTGGTGGAGCGCTTGATGACGACGGTGGCGGCCTACGACCGCATCATATCGGTCAATCCGGCCGGACATCTGCACTTCAACACCAATTGGTATTCCGGCACCGATTCCTATCGCGAAGGCCCGTGGGAATGGGGCAAGTATTATTCCTATCTGGTGCTGCATCCCGGCTTGTTGATGACCGACTTCAACAACGATCCCACCGGCAAAAAATTCGTCATCGGCCTCAGCGACGGTATCCTGGCGCACGGCCAACAGGATGCCGCGGGAAATTGGAGCTTCCCCGACGAGATCAATTGGCGGACCGATGCCACGCGCGGCAAGATGCCGGCGGGCCAAACCCCGATGCAGTTGATGTGGGCGGCTTGGCGCTGGACCGGCGACGAAAAATATCTGCGTCCGATCCTGACCTCGGTCAATCACGCCGCCACCGACGATTCCTTCAGCGTCGGCGGTGCCCGTATCGTCGCCGAGAAAGACAACATCAAACCGATCACGAATTTGAACGAAGACCTGGTGAACGTGCTCGGCAAACAGGACAGTTGGGGCGCGGCCGCGGTGCGCCGGGCCGGGGGCGGCAAAGGCGGTAATCTCGAGCGTTTCTATGCCTGGGAAATGACCGGCGACAAGAAATTC
>JAATGK010000054.1 GCA_015654715.1 Alphaproteobacteria bacterium | reverse complement strand
TGCACGTATCCATGCAGACTAAGACGAACGAGATTTCTAGTTCCGCAAAAAAATACATTTACCCTGGTCCACTAAGACGAACGAGCTCACGCATCCCCGCAAAAAATATAGTAATAGCCAATGTCTTATTGACTCATCTGCAACCAGCCTCTAGCACGCGGCAAAATCAATCAGGGCTGTTTCATGAATCAGGAATTCGAGAGCTTCTATCGCCTGTCCCGCCGCACTTTCCTCGCCACCTCGGCTCTTGCGCTTAGCGCCGGCGCCATGAATGCCTTCGATGTTCGCACGCTGCCAGTGAAGAACACCGGCTTCCCGCGTGGCATGGCGCGCAACCTGCTGGCCAAGCAATGCGGCCCCGCGGCGCTGAAGCAAAGCCTTATTCCCCTCGATCGATACAAGCCCTATCCGAAGATCGGCGAAGCGGGCTGGGCCAGCCTTCGCCCCGAGACGCGCGCGGCTCTGGTCAAGCAGGGCGAGCAATTCCTCAGCTACAAATTTGAGCAGATTCCCGCCACGCTCACCCTGGCCTACGTGCGCGAAGGCAATCGCTCCAACTACGAGAGCATCCGCAACGCCAATCTCGCCGCGCTCCAGGCTCTCACCTTTGCCGAGTGCGTTGAAGACAAGGGCCGCTTCCTCGATGGCATCGTCAACGGCCTGTGGACCATCTGCGAACAGAGTTTCTGGGGCGTTCCCGCGCACCTCTATATTCAGAAGGCCGGCCTCGGCCTGCCCGATCCGCAGGATCCCATCGTGGACCTGTTCGCGGCGCAGACAGCCGCCGCAGTCGCCGTCACCGTGTATCTGACCGCGGACCGCCTGAACGCGATTTCGCCGTTCATCACCGAGCGCGTCTATCTTGAGGCCGAGCGCCGCATCTTCAAGCCGCTGCTAGCGCAGAACTTCATGTGGATGGGCCTGCCCGGCGGCAAGCGCCGCGACGACCTGCCCTGGGACGTGACCCCGGCTGGCCAGGTGCAGCCGGTCAATAACTGGGATGCATGGATCTGCGCCAACTGGCTCACCACCGTGCTGCTCCTCGACCGCGACGCCGCCCGCCGCACCGCCGGTGTCGAAAAGGCGATGATCTGTGTCGACAATTTCATCAACACCTACCCCGACGACGGCGGCTGCGAAGAAGGCTGCTCCTATTGGACCGAAGCTCCCGGCATGCTGGTCGAGGACCTCGAGCAGCTCGGCTCGGCCACCAACGGCCGCGTAAACATCTGGAGCGATCCGCTGATCCGCCGCATGGGCGAATATATCGGCAAGGTCCGCTTCGCCGGCGATCTTTACCTGAACAGCGGCGATGCGCACACGCACATGGATCTCGACCGCGAGAAGATCTTCCGCTATGGCAAACACGTCAACAGCCCGCTGCTGATCGGTCTCGCCACCGGGGACCTGCCTGCCGACTATCTCCCGCGCACCGTTGCCGGCATCTTCGGCGAAGCGGCGCTGCGCGCTGAACCCGCGCACACCCGTCCGTTGCTGCGCGATGTATGGCTGCCGCAGACCGCGCTCATGATCGCGCGCGTCCAAGAGAACAGCGCGAAGGGCCTCTATCTTGGCTGCCTCGCTTCAGACAACGGCAAGAGCCATACCCACCTCGACACCGGCACCTTCTGGGTCTATTTCGACGGCGAGCCGGTGCTCATCGACCTGGGCGGCGAAGCCTACCAGAAGCAGAGCTTCGACGCGCACCGCTACGAGCTGTTCTCTACGCAGTCCGCTTATCACAACCTGCCGACCATCGGCGAAGTGCAGCAGGGCGTGGGCTCCGCCTATCGCGCCAGCGGCCTGCGTTACGCCGCCGACGACAGGTCCGCGTCGCTCGAAATGAACCTCGCCGGGGCCTATCCCGCCGAAGCCAATCTTCGCGAGTGGATTCGCTCGGTGGAGCTGAACCGCGCGGCAGACCAGGTCTCCATCCACGACCGGTTTGCTCTCACCGGCGGCGCAGCGCCGATCACCTGGTCGCTGATGACCTGCCGCCCGGTAAAGGTTGAAGAGGGCAAGCTCCGTTTCGAGCCTCGCCCTGAAGACCACTCCGGCGCTGTCATCCTCAGCTACGACCCATCGCTGCTTTCGGTCAACGTGGAGACCATGAAGCTGACCAACGCTGGCCTGGTCGCCAGCTGGGGAACGGTTGTCTATCGCGTTCTGCTCAAGTCGCGCGGGCCGATGAGCGGCGGCGAATCCACGATCACCGTGCGGCCGGCGTAAGGCTTGGCAACTTCGGCACGCTAGGGGTGAGTTTTTAATAGGTTGTCCATCCGGTCCGATCCGGGAGAAGCTGAAGGTGTCAAAGCCACAGTTTCTCTGGAGAGGGTCGGATGAGCGTGCATAAGAATGCCCGCCCGACCCCTTTGGTCGAGAGCGGATTATCGCCCAGGTAGGGCGCGGCCGCATGATGAATCTCCTCGGGGCCGTCCTGGCGCTTCACCACCAGCCGGTTCGGATCCATCTGCCGCCAGTCGAGCGAGCCGGTCTCGCCGTAGATGCGCATCCTCATCTCGTTCAACTCTACGGCGGCCACCTGCGAGCGGGCCAGCGTTCCCGTCGAGCCTGTGTATTGACGCGCTACGCCGCACGAGGCTTTGCCCTGTTTCAAAAAGCCGGTTTCGTCGATGACCAGCACCGCGTCCGGATCGCCCAGCGTTACTGCAAGGCAAGTCGAAGGAGATGCAGCCTTTGTTGGGTGCCGCCTTCACCGCAGCGAGCCGAAATCGCGCGTCTTGACTACAAGTCCATCTGATCCTTGCCGATGATCGGGCTGCCGGTCAGACTTGTTTTCTAAGAAATGCGACCGCGTCACGGATTACGAAGTAGAGATTAGGCGTGCGAAGCCGACGGTTCGCGAGCGCTGTCCGCAAAACATATCAAACGCCCCCCTTCACGCCGTTTTCTCCCGTTAGCGGCACCGCAATTGGCTTTGGCCTATTGAAAACCCCTCAAACTGGTTTATATGGTTTAGTGTGATGGCGACGCGGGAATTCAGTTTCAAATCTGGCTGTCTGGCGCTTGATCTGGCGGCCACGCTACGCCAGCGCCAGCCCAGCGATCTGTTGGCCTTTCCCGGCGCGCCGGCACGCTGGCTGTACGAAGCCGACTTGGTGGCGGCGGTTCCGGTTCTGCCGGACGCCGAGGCGGCAGCGCTGCTCGGCTTGCGCCAAGCGATCAAGGATGTGGCGGCCGCGTTGGTCGGGGCCAAACCCTTGCCCGTGGCCGCCGTCGCCGTTCTGAACGCGGCCGCGGCGCATCCTTTGGCGGTACCCCGGCTCGACGCGGCGTCGATGACCATACGCCAAGTGGCCGATGCCCCCTTTGAGGTAGCGCTGGCCACCGTCGCCCGCGATGCGATCGATGTCTTCGGCAGCCCGCTACGCGCCCGCATCAAGAAATGCGCTGATGCCGATTGTAATGTCCTGTTTCTGGATGCCTCGCGCGGCGCGCGGCGGCAGTGGTGCTCGATGAATCGCTGCGGCAGCCGGGCCAAGGGCAAGGCCTTCCGCCAACGTCACCAAACGGATCAACATGAAGCAAGGAGTAATCCAATATGACGATACGTGTTGCCATCAACGGCTTCGGCCGCATCGGGCGTCTGGTGCTCAGGGCGCTGATTGAATCGGGACGGTCGGATTTGACCTTTGTCGCCATCAACGATCTCGGCTCCCCCGCCGATAATGCCTATCTGTTGAAATACGATTCCGTGCACGGCACCCTGCCGCAGAGCGTCACCGCCGACGGCGACCTGATCAAGGTCGAAGGGCTGGCACCGATCAAGGTGCTGTCCGAACGCGACCCGGCCAAGCTGCCGTGGAAGGAACTGGGCATCGACGTGGCGCTCGAATGCACCGGGCTGTTCACCAAGCGCGAAAAGGCGGCGGCGCATCTCGCGGCCGGCGCCAAGCGGGTGCTCATCTCGGGACCGTCGGGCGATGCCGACATGACGGTGGTCTACAAAGTAAACCACGACAAGCTGACGCCCGATCTCAAGGTCGTTTCCAACGGCTCGTGCACCACCAATTGCCTGGGACCGGTGTTGAAGGTGCTGAACGATTTGGCCGGCGTGGCGCATGGCTATATGACGACCGTGCACTCCTATACCGGCGACCAGCGCGCGGTCGACACCCTGCATCGCGACCGGCGCCGCGGCCGCACCATCGGCACCTCCATCATCCCGACCTCGACCGGCGCGGCCAAGGCAATCGGCTTGGTCATCCCGGAACTGGCGGGCAAGCTCGACGGCACCTCGCTCAGGGTTCCGACGCCCGATGTTTCGGTGATCGATCTGAAGGTCGTGGCCAAGCGGTCCGTCACCAAGGAAGAGGTCAACCAGGCGGTGATCGCCGCCGCCAAGGGCCCCATGCAAGGCGTTCTGGTCACCAATGAGGAGCAACTGGTGTCGGTCGATTTCCGGCATAATCCCGCCTCGGCGATTTTTGATCTGACCCAGACCACCGTGATCGAGGGCACCTTCGTGCGGGTTCTGGCCTGGTACGACAACGAATGGGGATTTTCCAACCGGATGCTGGACATCGCCAAGATTATGGGCGGCTTCGGCTGACCGTATCAGGGCAACCAATCTGTTGAACGCAAGGCGCCGGCCGCGAGGTTGGGCGCCTTGTTCGTTCGTGGCTTTGAGCGGCCAGTCGCGGCCTCAAAGCACATTGATCTATCATTACGTCTTAGTCGCATTCACTGTAAATCGCGCGGGGACGGAGTTGCCCCGGTTTGCTGCGACACAATGGATGGATGGGCATTGGCAAAGGGCGTACCCCAGCCTCTATAAGCGCTGAGGCGTCCCGCCCCGGTCGACGTGAGAGTATAATGGCCTTGTTTTCCTCTTTGCTGCGCTCTGTTCATCCCTTTTGCTTAGTGCGGCCGTTGCTGCGGCTGCTCTGCCGCGTCCGCGTCACCGGCCTGGAAAACCTTGCCGCCGCCGGCGACCGTGTGCTGATCGTCGCCAACCATGTTTCGGTGCTGGATGCGGTGATTCTGTCGGCCTTTCTGCCCGGACGCATCCTGTTCGCGGCGCCGGCCGCCATCGCGGGACGCCGCTGGCTGAAACCCTATTGGCGCAGCGGCCACACGCTCGATCAAATGCACCCGATCACCGCCAAGATAATGGTCGAAGCGATCAAAGCGGGCACCCCCTGCATGGCCTTTCCCGAAGGCCGCGTCAGCCGCACCGGCGGCTTGATGAAGATCTACGAAGGCCCCGGCATGATCGCCGACAAGGCGGGGGCGACCATCGTGCCGATCCGCATCGACGGGCCGCAATATTCGCGGTTTTCCGCCCTCGGCGGCCTGGTCCGCAAGCGGCTGTTTCCCAAGATCACCTTGACCATTCTGCCGCCGCGGCGACTGAACCTGCCGCCAGAGGTCAAAGGCCATCAGCGGCGCCTGCTCGCCGGATCGCGCTTGCACGACGTGATGGAAGAAACATTGGTGGCGGGCGCACCGGTTTCCACTTTGCTGCGCCAGCTCTTGGCGTCCCGTGCGGTGCGCGGCGGCGGCAACACCATCATCGAGGACACCACTCGCACGCCGTTGCAGCACAACGCCTTCGTCGCCAAATTCTTCACCTTGGCGCGACTGCTGGCGCGCGAGATCGGGGCCAAGGAAAAGGTCGTCGGCATCATGCTGCCGAACGGCATCGCCAACGCCACGGCGATATTCGCCATTCAGGCGCTGGGCCGCGCCGGCGCCATGATCAATTTCACCTCCGGCCCGCCGCGCGTGGTGCAAGCCTGCCGCATGGCCAAGATCCGCAATGTCGTCACGCTCAGCGCCTTCGTGGCCGCCCAGCACCTGGAGCCAACCGTAGAAGCGTTGGCTGAGG
>JAATGK010000307.1 GCA_015654715.1 Alphaproteobacteria bacterium | reverse complement strand
TTATTGTTCATGATCGGCCTCGAGCTGTCGTTCCAGCGCCTGAAGGCGATGCGGCGGCTGGTGGTGGGACTGGGCGGACTGCAAGTGCTGGCGACCTCAGCCGCCATCGCGGGGATCGCATCGCTGGCCGGTTTTCCCGCCCACGCCGCCATCGTCTTGGGCGCCACCGTCTCGCTGTCTTCCACAGCCATCGTGCTCGAATTGTTATCAAATCAGAACCGGCTGTCGTCGACCGTCGGACGCGCCAGCTTTGCGGTTCTGTTGGCGCAAGACATCGCGGTGGTGCCGATCCTGATGTTCATCTCGATCGTGGGTGGGGAGACCGGCGGATCGGTTCTCGTCAGCCTGACGCGCGCCTTGTTGCAGGCCGCCGCCGCCATCGCAGCGATCATCATCTTGGGCCGGCTGGCGATGCGGCCGCTGTTCCGGCTGGTCGGCTCGGCGCGTTCGAGCGAGCTTTTCATCGCCGCGGTGCTGCTGGTCATCGTCGGCGCCGGGGTGATCGCCCATCAAGCCGGACTGTCGATGGCGCTGGGGGCGTTCGTGGCCGGCATCCTGCTGGCCGAAACCGAATACGGCAAAGCCATCGAGGCCACGGTCGAACCGTTCAAAGGACTTCTGCTCGGCATCTTTTTCTTCACCGTCGGCATGACCATCGATTTCCGCGAGGTCTTGCGCGAGCCGTTGCTGCTGCTGGCCTGCGTCGCCGGATTGATCCTGGTCAAAGCGGTGGTGCTGACGGCGCTCGGCAAGCTGTTCCGCCTGTCGTGGCCTTCGGCGATCGAAATCGGCCTGTTGCTCGGCCCCGGCGGCGAATTTGCCTTCGTCGGCTTGGGACTCGCGGCCTCCTTGCACCTCATCGAGGCGCCATTCGCCGGCTTCATCCTGGCTGCGATTGCCATCACCATGGCGCTGACCCCGCTCTTGGCGGCGGCAGGACAGCGCATCAAACTGCTGTTCAAGCGGGGCGGCGTCAGCGATCCGGTTCTGACCGCACGTCCGCCGGGCGGCGCCCCCCATGCCATCATCGTCGGTTACGGCCGCGTCGGGCGAGTGGTGAGCACGCTGTTCAAGGAACTAGACGTTCCCTACGTCGCCACCGACATCGATCCGGCGACGGTGACGCGCGCCCGCCGCGACGGCGGCGAAGTCTATTTCGGCGATGCCGCCGATCCGGAATTCCTGCGCGTCTGCGGCCTTGACGCAGCGACCGGCGTCATCATCACCATCAACGCCCGCGAGACCATCGACGCCATCGTCGAACAGGTGCGCGCGTTGCGGCCCGACGTGCTGATTGTGTCGCGCGCCAAGGATGCGGTGCACGCCAGCCATCTCTACCGCATGGGCGCCAGCGACGCGGTGCCGGAAACGATCGAGTCCTCGCTGCAGTTGTCGGAAGCCGCGCTAGTCGGCCTTGGCGTGCCGACGGGACTTGCCATCGCCAAGATTCACGGCCAGCGCGACGTCTTCCGTGCCGCCCTGCAGCAAGCCGCACGCGAAGCCGGCCGCGGCGAAAGCTACGCCATCCGCCGCAAGCATCGTCCCGTTACGTAAGGCGGCCGTGGCCACCTCATTCCCGGTTTGAACGTCGCTGCCGTTTCACGCGCGGTTTCTTCGCAAATGAATAACCGTTAGCAGATAAACGTTCTTCCGTTTGGTCCGCGTACAGTTCAGTATGGCGCCAAGCTCATTGGGGGAGTGCATCATGGTGGAAATTGAAAACGAAACGCGTCCAGTCCTGGGAAATATCCAGGATTACCGGCAGTATTTGCGCGACATCACCGCAATCCAAACCGAGACGGTGCGCCGTCTGGTGGAATCCGACACCACGCCGCCAATGGAAATGGCGGCCGTGCTCGAAGATATCGCCAACAAGTACTTGGACATGTCGGACGAAATCAGGGATTTTGCATTAACCCGCCCATGAGTTGCGCCAATGTCGGCAAAAACTCCGCGCGGGGCAGAAGCTCCAGTCTGAGTTCGGGACTGAACCACGGCACGTTGGGCCCGAATATCTCGGACAACCAGTCGAAGACGATCTGCACCGCCTTGGTACTGTAGCGGCCGGTCGCCGCCATGACATACAGCGGCGCCCGGATGTGCACGTCGAGGTCCAGCGGCACGGCGGTAGGATCGGCCATCGCGCAGGTCGCGACCAAGCCGATGCCGAGGCCATTCTTCACCATCAGCGCATAGGTGAGAAGGTTGTCGCAGGAATGGGTGGTGACGCCCTGGGACACCAAATCAAGCCAAGGCTTCCAAATGCCGCCGATCGTCGAATAGTAGTCACATTGCAGGAAGCAGTGCGATGACAGATTGCTTCGCGTCGGCACGCCATAGCGCTTGATGTAGGGCTGGGTTGCGACCGGCAGCATGTGCAGGAAACCCAGCGGCTGCACAACAAAATCGGGCTGGTTTGGCGGCACCGCCGTAACCTCCAAATCGCCGTCATTGTCGCGCTGGTTGACGCGATCGCGTGGCGTGCAGAGTTCCAGGCGGATCTTGGGATAGATCTCGTTGAACGCCACCAGCGCCGGCGCCACGAACAGGCCAGCCAATATCTCACCAACCACCAAGCGGACCGTACCCTCGGCATTGCGCGCTTCGGCGTTGAGGTCCGTCGAAATCTCGAACGGCTTCTGATCGAGATCGCGCAGCGAACGCGCCAACTCCTCGCCCTGACGCGTCAGCGTGATGCCAGCCTGGGTCGGGATGACAAGCTGCGCGCCCATCACATCCTGCAATCGTCGCACGGCACGGCTGACGGTCGGCTGACTCATGTTCAAGGAATCGGCGGCGCGATTGAACGATTTGGCTTTGGCCACGGCGAGGAATACGCGCAACTCGCCCCAGAACGGACCGCTCAGAATCTTCGTGTCGTCGAGACCGCGCCTCGTCGACGGTGACAACAGCTTCGTCATGCATCTCCCCCCGCACGCGATGCCAAAACCGTAGCGAATAAAAAGCAGCGGTAATAGCCGTCAAAGCGCCGCCATGCGTACTTTGTCTGAATCCGTTAACGGACGAAGGCTCGCGTCTGCCGTGTGTCCAATAAAGACAAAACTGTTGGCAGGGCCTACCAATACCGGCGCGGCGCCTTGCCGCGTGAGGAACGCCGGACACGCGTTCGTCCATCCAAAATCAGGCCGACGTGTGATGGCGACGAAGCCTCAGACCGGCTCGGCAAAGAAATCGAGCACCGCGCGCTTGTAGCCGGGGTCGCCGACCGCCGTCATGTGGTCTTTGTTCGGCAGCACCAGCGCCCGCCCGTTGGCGAACGACTGCGCCAGAGCGAATGGCGCCCCCACCAGGGTGTCGTTCTCGCCCGCCACTACCAGAACCGGGCGCTTAGACGCCTTGAGCTCCGCCGGCGCATAAATGTGGCGCGCCCCGCGCATGCAGGCTGCCAGCGCCAGCCGGTCCTTGCCCTTCTGACCGCCGAAGATGCGAAACCGGCGGGCCTCATCATCGGCAATGGTGGAAGGGTCTTCGGTCAGCATGGCGCGCGCCACCGTTTCCCGCCAGGATTGCTGCTCGGCGAAGTAATTGTCGCCGATGCCCGCCACCACCGCCCGCCGCACCCGCTCGGGATAGAGCATCAGGAAGCGGACGGTCAGCATCGCTCCCATCGAGTAGCCCATAAAATAGGCATCCGGCAGGCCGCTGGCGTGCATCACCGCCAGGATGTCGTCGATCATGTGGTGACCGTAAGCGGCCGGGGTATGCGGCTTGTCGCTGTGGCCGTGGCCGCGGCAATCGAAGCTGACGACGCGGTAGCCATCCCGCGCCAGCCGGTCGATCCACCCCGTCGAGCGCCAATTCTGTTCCCGGCTAGAGGCAAAACCGTGAACCAGAAGCGCTGGCTTGCCCTCACCGGTTATCTCATAAGCAATGTGCGCGCCGTCCTTGGCGACAGCAAACTGTTCCGAATCCATGGGCGCACCATCGCAAAGCAGGAAGGCGCCGTCTATGATCGCGTGGTCTCGATTTGAGTCTGCGATGTCCCTTGAATCATTGCGCCAAGACACCGACCAGACCGCCGTTACCGCGGACGAATTCTCCTACGCGGACCCCACCGATCCGCCCGTCAAGCGCTTTGTCATCCATGCCATCGAGCGGGCGACCGGCCAGCCGTACCTGCGCTGGCTCTATGAGTGCTACGCCACCCAGCCGGTCGCGGGCGAAAACTTCTGGGATGCCGCCGTCCGCCTGCTCGAACTCAAGATCCACTATGACGCGGCCAAACTGGCGGCCTGGCCCAAGACCGGGCCTTTGGTGGTGGTGTGCAATCACCCCTACGGCGTACTCGACGGGGTCGTGAGCTGCGCCATCGTCGGCAAGGCGCGGCCGGATTTCAAAGTCCTGACCAACGCGGTGATCTGCCGGGCGCCGGAGCTTAGGCAATATCTTCTGCCGATCGACTTCAACGAAACGCCCGCAGCGATGAAAACCAATATCCGCTCGCGCCAGCTTGCCAAGGCGCATGTGGCGGCGGGCGGCTGCCTCTTGATTTTCCCCTCCGGCGCGGTCTCCACCACACCGACCTGGCAGGCAGGGCGCGCCGTCGACACCGAATGGAAGACCTTCACCGCCGGCATCGTCGCCAAAGCCCATGCGCCGGTCGCGCCGCTGTTCTTCGCCGGGCAGAACTCGGTGCTGTTCCAACTTGTCAGCCATGTCTCGCTGACTCTGCGCCTGTCGCTGTTGTTCCACGAGGTCCACAACAAAATCGGCAGTGAAGTGCGCGCCGGTATCGGCGATGTGATTCCGTACGAAACCCTGGCGGCAATCGGGGACCGCCTCGCGCTGATGCAGTACCTGCGCGAGGCGACCTATGCGCTCGCCCCAGTGGTTGGCGAACCGTCCCGCGCCCATCTCAAACGCCCGCGCCATGCGCCGCCGCGCGGCACCCCAGCGCCGGGGATTACCTGAAGCGGCGGAGGCGGTTTTCCCACGATCTTGATCTTGTCGAACGCCTCTGCCTTCCAAATAGGCAGACGAACGCAAATGCGTCGCACAGCAATTGTTGCGATGAGAACGCGCGGGGAAAATTCAAGCGCAACCAAAGTCGCCACCGCCATTAACCGCGATTCGATGGCGACGAATTGAACATCTATCGCTTTGGATTTTTTCCTCTTTTCTGCGACAATCTCCACGTGCCGAAGCGAGGACCGGATACGATCGAAATCCGGGTAGAGGGGGTTTCAATGTTACGGAAGATTTTGCTGGCGACGTTCGCCGCATTGTTGATGTGTGCCGGCAGGGTAAGCGCTACACCGCTTGAAGCCTACGGGCGGCTCCCCTCGCTGGACCACGTCGCGCTATCGCCGGACGGCTCGTCCATCGTCTATGTGCGCGCCAGCGAAGCCAAGCGCTGGATCGTGGTGCAAAAGCTCGGGACCCCGGCACCGCTCGCCACGGTGGACATCGGCGACCAGAAGCTGCGCTGGCTGCAATGGGCCGACAATACCCACGTCATTATCACGACGTCGTCGTACACCGTCCCCAAGGGCTTTATCGGCAAACGCCAAGAGTGGGCCGTGCCGCAGGTGCTCGATCTCACCAACAAATCGCAATACAACCTCTTTGAGAAGGGCATCAACGGGGGCTCGAGCTATGTGATGATGAACATCGGCGGCGGCGCCAGTGCCATCCGCATCATCGGCGGACACACCATGGTGTACGCCTCTGCCGTCTATATTCCGGACCCCAACCGCCCGGTCAGCAAAATCGGTTTCTTCCGTGTCGACTTGGCGGACGGCGATATCAAACTGGTGTCGCGCGAATCAGACAATGCCACCGACGAGGATTGGGTCGTCGACGAGGCCGGTAATGTCGTGGCCACCGAGCAGTACTTCGAAAGCGATGAAACGTGGCGGCTGCTGATTTACCGCACCGGCGGACACGACATTACGATCGACTTCAAGTCGCCGATTGAATCGCCGGGCGTGGAGGGTCTTACGGAAGACGGCAAGGCAATCATCATGCGCCTGCCCAACGATTTGAACGAGCGTCCGCTTTACGAGCAGGTTTCGCTGGCCGACGGCAGTCGCACGCCTTGGCGGCGCGATGTCGCTATCGATGGCGTGGAAGTGGACCGCGATACCGGCCACGCGGTCGGCGGCGGGCGTTCCGTCGATAAGCACGACTACGTCTGGTTCGAACCCACGCGCGACACCGTGTGGCAGTCGATCAAAGCGGCGTTCAAGAACGCCACCGATGTCGATGTCGCCTCCTGGTCAGAGGATCGCAAGAAAGTCGTCGTGAAAGTCTTCGGTCCGGCTTATGGCGCCGGTTACTTCTTTCTCGACATGACGGCGCACACGGCCTTCCCCATTGCGCCGGAATATGACGGCATCACCCAGATCGCTGAGGAAAAATGGATCGAATACAAGGCCGCCGACGGCCGCACGATCCACGCCTATCTCACTCTGCCGGTCGGACGCGATCCCAAAAACCTGCCGCTGCTCGTGCTGCCGCACGGCGGTCCGCACGCACGCGACAATCCCGGCTTCGACTGGCTGTCGCAGGGCTTTGCCTCGCTCGGTTATGTCGTGCTGCAGCCCGAGTTCCGCGGCTCGGACGGCTTCGGCAAAGATCTGTTGTGGGCCGGGTTTGGCGAAATCGGCAAGAAGATGCAGACCGATCTTTCCGATGGCGTGCGCGCCCTGGCGGCGCAAGGGATCATCGATCCCAAGCGCGTCTGCATCGCCGGTGCCAGTTACGGCGGCTATGCGGCGCTGGCGGGCGCGACCCTCGATACCGGCGTCTATCGCTGCGCCATCTCGATCTCCGGCGTATCGGAAAATCGCCGGCAGGTCCGTCACTGGCAAGGCGAGAGTAAATGGGAGAACCCCGGCGTCCGCTTCTGGAAGCGGTTCCTGGGCGTCACCGATCTCAGCGACAGCAAGATCGACGACATCAATCCCGTCAGCCATGCCGACCGGATCACGATTCCCGTGCTGCTGATCCACGGCAAGGAGGACGTCACCGTGCCGTTCGAACAGAGCGTATTGATGGCCAGCGCGATGGATTCGGCCGGCAAGAAGTACGAGTTCGTGCGTCTCGAAGGCGAAGACCATTACATGTCGAAAGGCGTCACGCGGATTAAGATGTTGAAGGCGGCGGCCGACTTCCTGCTGGCGAACAATCCGCCGAATTAGGCACACGAAGCGCGACGGAGGCACGCGATGGGCAGAGATCATACGGACATGCTGGCGCGGGTGCTGGAGGCACTGAAAGACGTAAAGCTGTCCAACCTGACCAAAGCGCCACCGCTGCAACGCCTTGCCTGGCGGATGGGCATTCTGATCCCGCCGCCGATCCTCGCCGGATTCTGGTTCAATTTCTTCTTTTCCGGCATTTTCTTCGGCGTGCTGTGGGGCGTCGCGATGGCCTTGTTCTATCTTTTTGTCATGCCGTCATCGCCGCGCACGGTTCTGACGATTCTGCCGTTCGCTGCGCTGCTGGCGGGCGTGATGTTCGGATTGTTCATGGCGTTCACTTCGCGCGCGCAAGCTTCGCGCTACGACCTGCCGCGCTGGCAAAACCTGGTCGACGACGAACGCAGCGGGCGTTAGTCAGCGCCCGTCAGCACGGCACGGAAGGCGGGCAGCGCTTCGTCGATTTGTTCCCGCGTGATCACCAGCGGCGGCATGATGCGCAGGATGTTGCCGTGGGTTTCCTTGCACAGGATGCCGCGGCGCATCAGGGCTTCGGCGCTGCGGCGCGCCCCGCCGGCATCGGGCTGCAATTCGACGGCGATCATCAAGCCGCGGCCGCGCACCTCTTTGATGCGATCGGTACGAATGTCTTTCAGCGCGGCGAGAAGAGTGTCGCCCATCCGCGCGGCATTGCCGATCATGTCTTCTTCGATCAACACGCGGAGCGCGGCGCGCGCCACCGCACACGCCAACGGATTGCCGCCGAAGGTCGAGCCGTGCTCACCGGGCTTCAGCACATCCATCACTTCGCGGTTCGATAACACCGCCGAGACCGGATAGAAGCCGCCCGACAACGCCTTGCCGATCAAAGTGAGATCGGCTTCGACCCCCTCATGCTCTTCGGCCAGCAGCTTGCCGGTGCGCCCGAGGCCGGTCTGGATTTCGTCGAGGATCAGGATGACGTGGTTCTGGGTGCAGAGCTCGCGCGCGCGTTTCAAATAGCCGGGCGGCGGAATGATCACCCCGGCTTCGCCTTGGATCGGCTCCAGCAGCACGGCAACGGTGTTTTCGCCGATGGCAGCTTCGAGCGCGGCGGCATCGCCATACGGCACAACACGGAAGCCGGGCGCGAACGGGCCGAAGCCTTGGCGCGACACCGGATCGGTCGAGAAGCCGACGATGGCGAGCGTGCGGCCGTGGAAATTCTCTGCCGCGACGATGATTTCGGCGCGATCCTCGCCAACGCCTTTGACCTCATAGCCCCATTTGCGCGCCAGCTTCAGCGCCGTCTCCACCGCCTCGGCGCCGGAATTCATCGGCAGCACCTTGTGCGAATGGGTCAGCGCGCAAAGCTCCTGATAGAACAGGCCGAGCTGGTCGTTGCGGAAGGCGCGCGAGGTGATCGTGAGGCGCGCCGCTTGTTCGGTCAGCGCCGCCAGAATTTTGGGATGGCAATGACCTTGATTGACCGCCGAATAAGACGACAGGCAATCGAGGTAACGCCGCCCTTCGACATCCCAGACATAAACGCCCTCGCCGCGGGTCAAGACGACGTCGAGCGGCTTGTAGTTGGAGGCGCCATAGGCGTCTTCGAGAGCGATAATGTCTTGGCTCGTGCGCAAGGGACGCTCCAGCGGAGCGTTGGTCAGCTTGTCCATCTTATCCTCCCAGCGGATAAGTTACTCGGCCGCAGCTCTCTCAACCGCAGCACTACTCTCGCGGTTCAGCCGCAGCGTCATGCAATAAGCCCCACCGCCCGACAGGATGAACGGATCGAGGTCTACCCCGGTGACGCGATAGCCGCGCGCTTCGAGCCGCTCCACCAGCGCGCGCGGCGGCCGGGCCATGATGATTTCGCGGCCGAAATTTACCGCATTGACGCAAAAACCGGCCGCATCTTCGTCGGTCGCTTCAAGCACGTTCTCTTTGCCCGCGAGGCCTTCGATGGTGGCACGGCCTTCGGCGGAAAACGCCGGCGGGTAATAGAGAATTTCGCCACCCGACAGCACCAGGAAGCAGGTATCGAGGTGATAGAAGCGGGGACTGACCAGCTCCAGCGGCACCACCGGCACGTTGAAGAAGTCTTCCGTCACTTGCAGCGAGGCTTTCGCCGAGCGCTGGCCATAACCGGCCCAGAATTGCTGGCGGCTGTCGTCCCAGATGCAGTCGCCAGCGCCTTCCTGGAAAATGCCTTCGGGATACTGGACCACGGTGTCGAGCCCCCCGCGCCGTTGCAGCGAACGAAACTGCTTGAGGAACAGCGCCTCTTCGCCCCGGCGTTCATCGCAGGCAAAACGGGCGACGATGGCGCGGCGGTCGAGCACCACGGCGGCGTTGGCGGGAAAGACCATGTCCGGCAGCCCGCGCGCGCCCGGCATCGTCAGGACCTCGGCCCCGGCCTCAACCAGGGCCTTATGCAACGCGGCAGAGGCGGTGCGGGCTTGATGCAAATGACCGGCCGGGTCCTCGTGCCACGCCCCGGGCTTCATCCAGGGATTGATCACGTAAGAGACCTCGAAATGCGACGGGTCCACCATCAACAACTTGGGCTGAAAGGCCATTTCACGCTCGCTGCCGTTTTTCACGCCTGAGCATGTGCCCGGCAGGCGCTAACAAAAAGACAGCAAGGTGTTTAGTATTGCGGGAACTTCTGGCATTATGTCAGCTAATACTATCATTTCGGCAAAAGCCATGGACGACACCGACCGCCACCTCGTCAGCCTGCTGCGCGACAACGCCCGCCTGCCGGTGGCGACGCTGGCCAAAAAGCTGGGGGTCAGCCGCGGCACGGTGCAGAACCGCATCAACCGGCTGATCGAACACGGCACCATCGAAGGCTTCACGGTGCGGGCCAAACCCGATGCCGGCATCCCGCGCATCCGCGCCACCATGATGATCGGGGTGGAAGGCGAGCGCTCCGACCGCATCCTCGACGAGCTGCGCAAATTCCCCGAGGTGCGCGCGGTCCACACCACCAACGGCCGCTGGGACATGGTGATCGAACTGGCGACCGAGAACCTGCAAGAATTCGATCGCGTGCTGCACCGTATCCGCCAGATCGCCGGCGTAACCGCGTCGGAGACCAGCCTGCTGCTATCGAGCTATAATTTTTAGGTTGGAAGCCCCCTTCGGCTCGGCGCTGTCGCGCCGATCCACTTCCCCCGCGCTCTGCGTACCGGTGGAGAGATTGTCACGCGCGCGAGGGCAGAAAAATCAGCGCACGTCGCCGTCGCGCAGTTCGACGATTTCGCACAGATTCGAGAGTTCGCACTCGAGGTCTTCGGGATCGACGAGGTTGGTCGTCGGTTTGGGATAGAGATATAAAAAGTAGCCCGTCACCTGATCGAACAGCACGACATTCATGCCGACGGCTGAGATGTGTTGCGCCATGTCGCGCAGCGAATCCGAAATCTCCGACGCGCCCGCCGTGCCCGACTTGCTGATGATGGCCGCGACCAGCCGCTTCAAGGCGTTGTGGATGTAAACGGTCGAGCCGTCATGCAGCTTGTAGAGGTTGCGCGCCAATTCGCGTTTCAGTTCCCCGATATGGGCGAGATCGGCATTGGAGGCCCGAATCTTCGGCGTCGTGCCTTGCAGAACCTTCAGCACCTTGTTGAGCCGGTCGCCGGTGCCGCGCGAAACCAAATCGTAATAGATCAGCGCCTTCCAGGCGAAGATGACGTTGGCCCATTCCGAGCGCGGAATCTGCAGCGCTTCGAGGAAAAGGTTGTCGGTCGTCGCCTCCGTCACGTTCCATACCTGATCGACGAAGCGGGTCATCTCTTCAGGCGAAGCGACCTTGCCCAGGGCCTTCTGGATCAGCGGCTTGAACACGTCGAACACGTCGGCGGACGACTTGGTGACGAGCGCGTAGCTTTCGGCGAAAAAGGCCGGTTCGACGCGGAGGCCGTCGGCGCGCAGGCACTCGGTAATGATGAACGGATCGAGCGTCGGCGAACGGCTCAAGGCCTCAAGCACCTTGATGTCGTGCGCGACGTGCTTGTCGCCGGTCGCTATGTCGAGGCGCAGCAGCTCGCGCATGTGATCCTTGAACTGGGCTTCCTCGATGAAAAAAGAGCGGCCGCCGATTTCCAGGCGCCGGGGATCGAACGGAATGAAGATCTTGGTGGCGACGTGAAGCGGGCGTACGAACAAATCGTGTTCGTTGTCGCGCAGGTTATGCTTGGTCAGAATCGTGTAGTTCAGTACGGCGTTATAGAACAGCGTCTTGACCGCCGGCTTGCGCTTGTCGCCCGTCGTCCCCGCGGTGGTGGCGGCATCGGTAAGGTTGATGAGATTGAGGACTCGCCCCGAACTCGTCCGCCGCAACTTCTGGAAGCTGCGAACTTCCTTGCGTTCGCGAAACGCCGCTGTTGGACCCATAACTTCACACCCCATCGACCCCAGCCGACCCCAGGACCGTCGTCGATTTTGCCATTCTTCGATTTTCTATCGTCTAACGCGACGGGGGCACCCACGCTTTGTCTGGAACGTGCGTAACAAATGGTTAACGTCACTCATTTTGTTAACTATTTGCCGCCCCACCCCGGCAAAAGGCCGCGGTAGACACAAATTTGACGTGAGGACCTTAAACTATCGGTTGACGCTTCCTATCTCTGGGGGCGTGCCGCATCCGGAGGGGGCCGTGAACGATCAATTCAGGGAATCGGAATCCGGTTCCGCCATCGGCGAGCGCCTGGGGCTGAAGCATTCCAAACCGAAACGGCGAATCCGGTCGTGGATGTGGTGGGTCGGCGGCATCGTCCTCGTCGTCGTCATTTTCGTCGCTTGGGGGATGATCAACAAACCGAAGCCGAGTTACGAATTTCAGCCGGTCGGCAAAGGCGGCCTGACGCTGTCGATCAGCGCCACCGGCAAATTGGCCCCGCGGGTATCTGTCGACGTCGGTTCGGAAGAGTCGGGCCGCATCGACGAACTCTATGTCGACTACAACGACCATGTCGCGAAAGGCCAAAGGCTGGCGCAGATCAACACCGGCCAGATTCAGGCCCAGCTCGACCAGGCGCGCGCCACGCTGATGCAG
>JAATGK010000122.1 GCA_015654715.1 Alphaproteobacteria bacterium | reverse complement strand
CCAGTCGAGCCCCTTGGCCGCCGCATCGATGCGCGCCCGCATGTAAGGCTCCAGCTCGCTCGCTTTTTCGTCGAGCGCCGTGCGCAGCGCTTTGGCCAGCCGCATCAACGGCACCGCCAGCCGCTTGAGGCCGACACCTAAGCGCTGCGCCGCTTCGGTCAATTCATCCGTCAGCGGATTGGTTTCGGCTTCCAATGAATAGAATTGGTCGCGGTCTTCGCATTGGGCGCGGACGTGCTGGTAGACCGTCGCCAGGAACTCTTCGCCCGGCCCGTGCGGCGCGCCGAGCCGTGATGTCCAGCCTTCGCCCGCGAGCGCGCCTGCCGCCGCGACGGCTTCTTCGAGGGCGCGGGTCGCGTCTTCGTTATCTTCCACCAGATCCTTCAGGCGTTCCTGCAAACCACGCGAACGGCTGCGGGCTCGCCCTTCCGGCCCACGCACCCAGCGGCGCAGATCCGCCATCTCAGTACCCGATACCGCGGCGGCAAAGCCGGAATCAGCAGCGTCGAACAGATGATGGCCTTCGTCGAAAACGTAGCGCACGCGGCGTTCGCCCGGCGTGTCGGTGGTTTCATCCGCGCCCAGCCAGTCCTGCGCCGCATTGGCGATGACGAGAGCATGATTGGCGACGACGATCTCGGCGGTGCGGGCGCGGCGCACGATCTTCTCGATGAAGCAGACGCGATAATGCGGGCAAGCGGCATAAATGCATTCGCCGCGCCGGTCGGTGATTTCGCGCAAGGGCAAATACGCCGCCAGAAAGGCCGGAAAGCCGCTGCCGGAAATATCGCCGTCGCGGGTCGCCGAAATCCAGCGCGCCACCAGCGCCAGCGCAATCGTACGCAAACCTGGCGCTAAGGCTTGCCGCTTCACCGCTTCTTCGAAATTGAGCAGACAGAGATAATTTTCGCGCCCCTTGCGCGCCACCACTTTGTCTTCGCGCTCCTCGGGATCGGCATAAAGCCGGGCGCATTCCTGGACGATCTGGCGTTGCAGATTGCGGGTGTAGGTGGAAATCCATAGACCCGGCCCGTTCTTTTCCGCCCACAGGCTGGCAGGCGCGAGATAGCCCAGCGTCTTGCCGATACCGGTTCCCGCTTCCACCAAGGCGACGCGTGGGGCTCCCGCCCGTTCGCGCGGGGAAAACGCATAGGCCGCCGCATCGCTATAAGCGCGCTGTTCGGGGCGTTCCTCGCCAACGCTACCGACCAGTTGCGCCAGCCGGGCGCGAGCTTCTTCCGGCGATACTGGATGGGCCGAGGGCTTGGGCGGCAGCGGCGCATCTTCCCATTCCGCCAGCGTCCGCCACACTTCGAATCCGGCCAGCGGGGCGCGCTGCAAGTCCGAAGGCTCGATGAGGTCGAGGATCAGCGGCGCCCAACGCCATCCCGCTTTGGCCAGCGTCTGACACAAGGGGCGCAAGGCCGACAGCGTCTTCTCCGGCAGGGAGGGCAGTTCTTCCAGCAGCAGCCGGGCGCTCTGCCGCAAGCTGGCGACGCCGGTCTGGTCAGCCGCTACGCCCAGCGCCCGTGCAATCCCCAGCGCACTCGGCACGCAGGACACGCCGGGCCGCACGAAGGCGAACAGCTCCAAGACGTCGAAGGGCGGGCGGGCCGGGGCCGCTTTCAGCCGTCCGGCGACGAAGGCGGTATTGGCCAGCAGGACATTGCCGTCGGCCAGCAGCGCGGCGGCCTGGGCAGCGCTGGCACGGCGCAAATTGCCGTCGTCTACAACCGCGCCGGTGCCGGCGGGCACAAGCGAAGGCAACGCGTCAAGCTGCGAAATGATTCTGGGATCGAGCACACCGCACTATGCGACGGAAACCATGGTGGAAGCTACCAGGACAGAGTGCTTCCCGAAAAGTGGGTACCGGTTTTCGGGTCAGAAGCACGACTTAATCAAGGGAAAGCGCGTCTCGAGCGCCACGCGAAAGCGCTCATATTCCAGCACCACGATCTGGGCGTCGCTCCGCAAGCTGTGGGCGCTGTCGGCGTGATAGGTGGAGTCGGCCAAAGTGCGGGCGGCCTTGGCGACGCGGTGAAATCCCAACGCATCGGCTTCTTCGCCGATCTTAAGGGCGACGCGCACCGCTTCCTGCCAATAGGCGCAGGCCGCACAGTCTTGCAGGCGCTGGCACAGTTGGTCCGAATTTTCGAGATAGAGCGTCAGCACGTTCTTTAAATCGGCGCGGTAGGTCGCTTCCAGCCCGGCAAAAACCGCTTCCTCCGATTCGCCAAGGGCGTCGGTTTCGGGGGGATTCTCGGTGACGGACGTTGACGGCATTTGCCCTGGAGCCTAGCTTCCCGGGCCTTTCTAAAGCGTTTAGGAATTCCAGAGTATGACCACGCCGCTGTCCGAAATCGCGCTGAAAGCGCATGCTTGGCCGTTCGAGGAGGCCCGCAAGCTGCTGGCGCGCGGCGTGAAAGGCCGCGAAGTGATCTTCGAGACCGGTTACGGCCCGTCCGGATTGCCGCACATCGGCACCTTTGGCGAAGTCGCCCGCACCACTTGGGTCCGCCGCGCCTTCCAGTTGCTGAGCGATGTGCCCACGCGCCTCATCGCCTTCTCCGACGACATGGACGGGCTCCGCAAGGTCCCCGACAACGTTCCCAACAAGGAGATGTTGACCGCCCATCTCGGCAAGTCGCTGACCTCGATCCCCGATCCGTTCGGCACCCACGACAGTTTTGGCGCCCATAACAATGCGCGGTTGAAGGTTTTCCTCGATCGCTTCGGCTTCGAATACGAGTT
>JAATGK010000216.1 GCA_015654715.1 Alphaproteobacteria bacterium | reverse complement strand
CTCGGCATGTCCAAGACGGAAGACGTCTTCGCCCAGGTCGGCGGCGGGGCTTTGCGCGGCCGCGAAGTGCTGGAAGCGGTCTATCCCGAACTGAAGACCGACCCGGAACGCCGCAAGCGCGCGCTGGTGGACCAGCCGGTGGAAGGCCGGAGAATCTCGATCAAGGGTCTGACCGGCGGCGTTGGTTATCACCTCGGCACCTGCTGTCATCCGCTGCCGGGCGATCGCATCGTCGGCTTGATGGTGCCGGGCGAGGGCGCCGTGATCCACACCATCGACTGCGCCGAACTGGAACAGGCGCAAACCAATCCCGAAATCGAATGGCTCGATGTTGGTTGGGGCACCCATGCGGCCGAGATGGGTCCGTCGGTGGCGCGCCTCAAAGTGCGGGTGAAGAATGCCGCCGGTTCGCTTGGCGCCGCGATGACCGCCATCGGCAACGCCGGCGGCAATATTTTCAACATGAAGACGCTGGCCCGCAATCCGCTGTATTTCGACTTCCAGGTCGACGTCGTGGTGCGCGACGTGGTGCACCTGCAAAACATCGTCGGCGCCTTGCGCGTCAACGAAGCGGTGGAATCCGTCGACCGCGTCCGCGAACCGGAAGAAACCCCGCAGCCGTCGGCTTCAACTTAACCCTCCCCTTGAGGGAGGGTCGAAATTTGCGAAAGCAAATTTCGGGGAGGGGTATGTCGTGATATTCTGGCGCATCTATTTGGCGGCGGTACTTGGAAGCGTGTTCGTGGCCACCGCTGCTTCTTCCGCCAGTCTAGCGCAGCTTCGAAATGGTATGACATACATTCAAGCAAAATCGGTTGTGGTTAAATCTGGATGGCGAGGCCCAAATAGGTCCTATTGCGATGGCACTGAATCCCGTCGCCTTGACACCAAGGCGCCCGGTTGCGGAGTGGGGTTCACTAAGCGCTTCTTCAAGTTGATGCCGGAAGCGATAGGATGGCCGGCGGACGCCGCGGATATCTTAGGGTGTTACGAAAAGGGTAGCCAACGCCTTATGTTGTCATTCTCATATGACGAGGACTACACAGACAACGCCACAAAGGCGCTTCGAGGTCTCCGGGTTGACGGATGGCGCGTTGAAAGTGGCCGCTGCAAGGACTGGTGAAACAGCGGGTGCCCCAATTTGAGTAGTGGAAAATGTCGATCAAAATGCAAAAACTTCGTCTTGGTGTGAATATCGATCATGTGGCGACCGTGCGGCAGGCGCGCGGCGGCTCACATCCCAGTCCGCTCCGGGCGGCGATGATGGCCGCTGCTGCGGGGGCCGATGGCATCACCGCGCATTTGCGCGAAGACCGCCGTCACATCTCGGATCACGACATCGAAAGCTTGCGGCTCGAACTGCGCATTCCGCTCAATCTCGAAATGGCGGCGACGCCCGAGATGAAGGACATCGCTCTCAAACATTTGCCGCACGCCTGCTGCATCGTTCCGGAAAATCGCCAGGAGCGCACCACCGAAGGCGGCATCGATGCGGCGGGGCAGTTCGACCGCCTGAAGCCGATCGTACGCGAACTGGTCGATGCCGGCATCCGCGTCTCAATGTTCATCGAGCCCGACAAGCGCCAGCTTGACGCCTCGCGCGCGCTGGGGGCGCCTGTGGTGGAATTGCACACCGGCGCCTACTCAAACGCCACCGGCGCTTTGCAAGCCCAGCTTTTGCAGAAATGCGCCGACGCTGCGGTCTATGGCGCTTCGATTGGCCTCGAACTCCACGCCGGTCACGGCCTGACTTACGAAAACGTCCAGCCCATCGCCGTTCTGCCGCAGATCAAGGAACTCAACATCGGCCACTACATCATCGGCGAGGCGATCTTCGTCGGCCTGGAAGCCTCCATCCGCCGCATGCGCCAACTGATGGACGAGGCGAGGGCGTGATCCTCGGCATCGGCACCGATCTGATCGACATCCGTCGCGTCGAGCAGTCGATCGCCAAATACGGCGAGCGGTTTCTCGGCCGCATCTTCACCGCTGCCGAACGTGCCAAATCCGACAAGCGCACCAACAAAGCCGCCAGTTACGCCAAGCGTTTTGCCGCCAAAGAGGCCTGTTCGAAGGCGCTCGGCACTGGGCTGAACCGCGGCGTTTATTGGCGCGACATGGGGGTCGTGAATCTGCCGGGCGGCAAGCCGACCATGCGCCTGACCAATGGCGCTTTGCGCCGCCTGGAGGAAATCACCCCGCCGGGCATGACGGCACAGATCGACCTGACGATTACCGACGATTTCCCGCTCGCCCAGGCGTTCGTGATCATTTCGGCGAACCCAGAGCCGTCTTGAGCGCTGCGACCTGCGCCGGACTTGACGCGGCGGACGCCATCCGGTTCCCTGGCGCCGCTATGACGGAAGCGATTGACGCCGTAACCACGCCTGCCGCCGCCGGTCTGGCGGTGACGCCGCTGGTCATGGCCGGTCCGCCGCCTGTGGACGCCGCGCCGCCCGCCGCCGCGCTGCCGCCGCCGCAGGTTGAGGGCGACACCAACGACTCCTGGCAGGACCTGCTGCGCATCCTGATCTATGCTCTCTTGATCGCGCTGGTGGAGCGCACCTTGTTCTTCCAGCCCTACAACATCCCCTCGGGCTCGATGGAGGACACGCTGCTGGTGGGCGACTTCTTATTCGTCGAGAAGTTTGCTTACGGCTATAGCCGCTATTCGCTGCCGTTCGGCCGCTATCTGACCAGCTTCGGCCGCGTCTGGACCCATGATCCCGCGCGTGGTGACGTCGCGGTGTTCGCTCTGCCGTCGGAGCCGGAGCGCGACTTCATCAAGCGCATCGTCGGGCTGCCCGGCGACCGGGTGCAGGTGGTGCACGGGGTGCTCTACCTCAACGGCGCCCTGATCCCCAAAATCCGCGTTTCCGATTACGTCGAGGTCGAAAACGGCTACCTCCAGCATATCGCCCGCTATCGTGAAACCTTGCCGGGCGGCAAGTCGTATTACGTGCTCGACCGCGAGGCCGATGGCGTCAACGACAATACGCCCGTGTACACGGTCCCCGCCGGCCATTACTTCATGATGGGTGACAACCGCGACGATTCGGACGACAGCCGCGGTGTAGTCGGCTATCTTCCGGCCGAAAACCTGATCGGCCGCGCCGAATTCAAATTTTTCTCGATCGATGAACGAAAAACGCAACTCTTCACATTCTGGAAGTGGCCGTCGGCCATCCGCTGGCACCGGCTTTTCCGCGCCATCGACTGAGCTGGAAGAACGCCTCGGCCACCTGTTTACCGACAAAAATCTGCTGACGCGGTCGCTGACCCATGCCAGCGCCAGCGGGCCGGGCTCCAACGAGCGGCTGGAGTTCCTTGGCGACCGGGTGCTCGGCCTGATCTGCGCCGAACGGCTGCACGAGCTTTATCCCAAGGACAATGAGGGCGATCTGGCCCTCAAATTCAATCATTTGGTGCGGGCGGAAGCCTGTGCCGTGGCAGCGGAAGAGGCCGGCATTGCCGACCATTTGATTTTGGCCAAGTCGGAAGCCGGCAGCGGCGGGCGGCGCAAGTTGGCCATTGTGTCGGGGGCCTGCGAAGCGGTGATCGCCGCGCTTTACCTCGACGGCGGGATCGAAGCCGCCAAGGTATTCATCCGCCGCTACTGGACCGAGGCTTTTGCCGCCCTCAACGAGGAAATGCGCGATCCCAAGACCCGGTTGCAGGAATGGGCCCAGGCGAGGGGCGCGAAATCTGCGCCGCCGGTCTATAAGGTCGTCGGACGCGAAGGCCCCGACCACGCCCCCGTGTTCTCGGTCGAGGTCGATGTGACCGGCAAAGACCCTCAGGTCGGCACCGGCACCTCGAAGCGTGAAGCCGAGCAAGACGCGGCGCGCAAAATGCTCATTACTGTAGGAAAGACGGCATGACCCGTTGCGGTTTCACCGCCATTATCGGCGCCCCGAATGCGGGCAAGTCCACTTTGGTCAATGCGTTGGTCGGCTCCAAGGTCGCCATCGTCAGCCCCAAGGTGCAGACCACCCGCATGAACGTCCGCGGCGTCGCCATGCGGGGCGAAACCCAGATCGTGTTCGTCGACACCCCCGGCATCTTCACGCCCAAACGCCGCCTCGACAAAGCGATGGTCGCCGCTGCTTGGAGCGGGGCGGGCGATGCCGATGCGGTGATCCATCTGGTCGACGCCGCCGAAGTTAGCGAACATCCGAACGGTCACGCCAGCACCGATACTGCTGCCATCATCGAGGGGCTGAAGACCGCTGGCCGCAAAGCCGCATTGGCCCTCAACAAGATCGACGCCATGGCGTTTGAACAGCTTCTGCCGTTGGCCGAAAAGTTCAACGCAGCAGGGGTTTACGAAGAAATCTTCATGATCTCGGCGCTCAAGGGCGATGGCTTGGAGGCGCTGTCCACATGGTGCGAGGCGCGGATGCCGGAAGGCCCGTTCCTCTATCCGCCGGACCAAGCCGCCGACATCCCGTCGCGTCTGCTGGCGTCGGAAATCACCCGCGAGAAGATCTACCTCCGTCTCCACGA
Source organism: Alphaproteobacteria bacterium (assembly GCA_015654715.1). Classification (GTDB taxonomy): domain Bacteria; phylum Pseudomonadota; class Alphaproteobacteria; order Micropepsales; family Micropepsaceae; genus Rhizomicrobium. The sequence continues at coordinate 1,193 of JAATGK010000216.1, read as the reverse complement.
CGAGCTGCCGTATGCCACCGCGGTGGAAACCGAGAAGTGGGAGGACCGCAAGGACGGTTCGGTCAAAATCGACCAGATCATCTATGTTCAGCGCGACGGTCAGAAGGCCATCGTGCTTGGCAAAAAAGGTCAGACGATCAAAGACATCGGCGCCTCTTCTCGTCGAGAACTCGAACAGATTTTCGGTCGCCGCGTGCACCTGTTTTTGTTCGTCAAGGTGCGGCCGGATTGGGCCGACAAACGCGAGCACTATCGCGACATGGGCCTGGAGTATCCGGAGGACAAATGACGGCTTTGGTGGTCGGTCATGGAATGGCATGACGACGCCATCGTCTTGTCGGTCCGCCAGCATGGCGAAAGCGGGACCATTCTTGAGGCCCTGACCCGCAGCCATGGCCGCCATCTCGGGTTGGTCCACGGCGGGCGCAAGCTGAAGCCGGTGCTCCAGCCGGGCAACACGGTCCGGCTGCAATGGCGCGCCCGGCTCCAGGAGCATCTCGGCAATTTCGCCTGCGAGATCGACGTCGCCCGCGCCGGCGCACTGATGGAAAGTCGCGCGGCGCTGATCGGGCTCAACGCTTTCACCGCGGTCACGATCGCCACGCTGCCGGAGCGAGCGCCGCTTTACGAGCCCTTGTTCGCCGCCTCGACCATCCTGCTCGATGCCATGCTGGCGGATGGGCTTGCCCATTGGGGAGCTGTTTACGTCCGCTGGGAGGCGGGGCTGTTGGAGGCGCTCGGCTTCGGGCTTGATCTCACGGAGTGCGCCGCCACCGGCGCGACCTCCGACCTGATGTATGTTTCGCCCCGCTCCGGCCGGGCGGTGTCGTCCGCCGCGGGGGCGCCATATGCCGCGCGGCTGTTCCCGCTGCCGCAATTTCTGCTTGGGAGCCAACATGAAGTGAACGCCGCTGACATCTCCGCCGGGCTCGCCCTGACCGGTCATTTCCTCTTCGAGCGAGTTCTGAAGCCGCACGGAAAACCTATGCCGCCCGCGCGCTTGCGCCTCGACTCTCTGGCAACACATGAAGAAGGCGAATCGAAGTAAACCTCTAACCCTCCACTTGAGGGAGGGTCGAAATTTGCCTTAGCAAATTTCGGGGAGGGGTATGTCGTGACGTTCCCGGCTGGACCCCTCCCCGAAAAACCACTACGCGTCCGCTCGCTAGCGCTCACGGCGCTGCGTAGTTTTT
>JAATGK010000303.1 GCA_015654715.1 Alphaproteobacteria bacterium | reverse complement strand
TAGCCGAGCTTGTAGGGGATCACGACCTGCCAGCGGTCGCCGACCTTCATCAGCGTCAGCGCCTCGGTCCAGCCGGAGATCAGCGAATTGGCCTTGAAACGGACGGGCATGCCCTCTTCGGTGCCGTCGAAGGTCTCGCCGTTGATCAACTTGCCGGTGTAGTAGACGGTCACATAGTCCGACGCGCGCGGCCGCATACCGTAGCCGCTCTTCAGAATCTGGTAGCGCAGCCCCGACGGCTTGATCGCCGCGCCGGGCTTGCCCAGGTGCGTTGCGTCCCAATTCGCCAGGAAGGCCTGGTTGGCAGCCGGAGACAGCTTGGGGTCCGCCGCTTGGGCCGAAACCGCCGTGGCCGCGAGTAGGACCGCCAAAATCAGTGCGAAACGCATGTTGAATCCTCTTCCCTGAAGCGCGACCGGAAGCAGGCAACGCCGCCCCAACCAGCCACGCGACATACCATACCCGAGCGTAAAGCGCGCCCGGTGCCCTGCCTCAGATGCGACACAGAATAACCCATTGGCGGGGTGGGTGCGCCAGCCTAATTATCGCGGCCCCGCAACAGCCGCCGCAAGAGCCCGCGTTTTTTGCCTGGTTTGCCGAGGACAGCGCCGATATGGCCGCCGTTTTGCACCCGCTGCGCCGGATCACTTACGTTTTCCAGCGGCAGAACGTTCGGAAACCGCGGCCGTTCGGGCAGCAGCGGGACGGCGGATTGCGGCATCGGCGCGGCAGATTCGCCCGGTCTGAGCGGCCGGATCAAACGGCTGGCATAGCGCCTCTGCCAGTCCTCGTCCGGGTGCGGCAGGGAACGCGGCGCCGCCACCGGCGGCAGCGTCGCACCGGTGGCCGCAAACTGGCGTGCCTTCACCTCCTGGATGAAGCGGTCCATGCGGGCGGCGGCCTCGGCAAAGCGTGAGTCGGAGTTCGCCATGGTCACACTCCCTGCCGCTTGAACCAGGTGAAGCCGGTGTCGCGGCTGACCATCGCCACGTCGATGGCGCCGCCGACGGTCGGATTGTCGGCCGTGATGCGCTTCTTGAAGATGTTGAGGGCGACCAGATCGCGCGCCGTCTCGGCGAGGTCCTGGCGGGTGGAAATCTCCACGACCGCGAGGATCGGGCTGATGTAAGCCTGCTGCTGGAAGGCGTTGATCACCTCGTAGCAGTTGTGAACGGTCTGCGGCACCTGCTCGCCCCGGCACTGGCGGCGGACGCTTTCGCGCAACACCGGATCGATGTCGCTGAAGCTGGCGACGACCTTGTCCACCAGCTCAAGCCCGGCCGCATGAATGACATTGTAGACGCGCGCTTCGAGGCCGTATTCGATGCCGCGTAGGAAAGCATAGGTTGCCTCGCTGTCGGCATAAAGGCCGATCGAAGCATGCGTGTCGCCGTCGATTTTGGTCTCGTCGACACGCGCGCGCTTGACGATGCCGCCCACCACCGCCGAGACGTGATAAGTGACCGTCACCGGATAAGGCTCGTCGGTGCCGTAACCGCCGAAAACGAGGCCCGTGATGTCCTCCAGGAACAGATCCTTGACGACGCAGAAAATGCCGATTTCATGCAGGCGCTCGCGGGTTTTAAGGTCGAGCGAAAAGGCGCTGAAGAACGAGCCGATCAGGCTCTCGATCGTGTCGCCGTAGTCGCGCGCGATGGTGGCGGCGAACCCGGCCGGAAAACATTCGAGGTCCTTGCGCGGCCGTCCCTCGGGCGTGGTCTGATAGCGCTTCCAAATGTGCTCGACCGCCGCATCAAGGACGTTCTCGTCGGGACCTTCGGCGCCGCTCTCATGCAGATAATGCGCATACCGCATGATGAAGCGATACACCGACGTCAGCAGGCGCTTGTATTCGTCCTTCTGCCGGGCGGGCGGGAAGAAGTTCTCAAGGATGTCGAGCAGGTTGAACAGGCTTTCGGCGTAGTCGCGGACATGCGGCAGCGGCGCCGGCTTCGCGTGCGTGCGGTAGTGCTCGGCCAGCACGTCCCAGGGATGTCCCATCAGGTCGGCAAGGCCGAAGAACATCACGCCGACCGGCAGGCCGTCGGCGAGATTGAAGAGTTTGCGCTGTTCGTTGCGGACGATGATCTTGCCGCCGTCGATCACGGTTACAGCCGAATCGGCCGCCATCGTGATAGCGCGTTGATTCATCAGCACGATTTCGGACGTCATCGTCCCAACCCCACACCCAGGCGGTCGTTCGCCTGTTTGCCCGGGAAGAGGATGTCACATCAGGCGATGAATTGGGAGGCCGGCGTGGCGGGCCGCAGCGGCCGGTAGGTCGAATGCGAACAGGTGCGGGAACGAGACATGCATCAGCACGATCAGCCCAAACAGGATCACAACCACGCCCGACATCCGGTTAATCACCAGGACGACCCGGTCATTGATCATTGCGTGCGCCTTGCCGACGGCCGTGGTCAGGGAAAACCACCACGTCGCCGAGCCCAGCATGACGCCCAAGACCCAGAACGCCGCCTGAAAGAAGCGCAGGCCTTGCGACAGACCGCCAAGGCTCGCCGCGCCACCGAAGAACCACGCCAACGTGGCCGGGTTGGTGGTCGTCAGGGCGAAGGTCGTTGCCATGCCTTTGGTGCGTGACTGCTTAACGCCGTTCTTGCCGTTGACGCCGTTGGTTCCGTTGGCGCCGTAAACGCAGGTCTTGCCGTTGTTGAGCGGCACGCCATTGGGGCCGCACGGCAGCGGGCCATAGGTTTCGGCCATGCGCGGTGGCGGCGAGGCGAAGAACATGCGTACCCCGATGACCACCAGCATGACGCCGCCGACGATCTGCAGCGGCACGGAATAGCCGGCGATGAGTTGTGAGATCGCGGTAAGGCTGAACCCGGCAATACAGGCGAACAAACCGTCGCCCAGCGCCGCGCCGAGGCCCGAGGTGAATCCGTAGAGCCGGCCGAACTGAAGTGTCCGCCGGATGCAGATCAGATTCACCGGTCCGATCGGAACCGCCGCTATGAGCCCAATCGCCCAACCCGTGAGGATGATCGTTACGTAATCCATCAAACCCCGACAGCTCGTCCGGCAGGCGCATTCGTCTGGCTCATTGCTTCCCCTGCGTCTGACGGGCGGACCCCGCCTATAGACAATATCCCCGACGGGTGGCGAGATGGTAGTTGCCTCTCCCCCAGACGGCATCCTCAGGCTATAGCCTGCGGCTCTTTGCACTCATACCTTGTTTTGCGGCCGTTTGCGCGGATTTGTACGCGGCCTTCTCCGCAAAATGTCCCGTCCGGCGTGGCGTTCTCCATGCGACGCGACGACGCGACCACGAGTTGTCCTCAATGAATTGAGGCGCGCACGGTCTTGCGCGGTCCGTCACTTGGCAGGTGAGAATGAGGCGAGCGGCGGCCGATTCTGTTTTCTCCGTATGCGGATTAAAAACAAGTTGTCATCCCGGACGCGCCGTCGACGATTTTGTCGTTTGGCACCTGGGCGCGATCCGGATTCCACTCCGAAATCTGACTTATGTCTGAGTGGGTCGCGGGTCTCACAGCTTCGCTTCGCTTCGCCGCGCCGTTCTCCCGGGATGACAGTATTTCAAAGCGTCTCCCAAAACCGTAGCGGCTTGCCCTGCCCCGCCGTCACCAGCGCGCCATCGCGCATCACCGTCAGGCCGCGAATGATGGTCGCCAGCGGCCAGCCGGTGGTCTCGAGCCCATCGAACGGCGTCCAGCCGCAGCGCGAGGCGATCCAGCTATTTTCGATCCGCTTCTTTGCCTTCAAATCGACGATAGTGAAATCGGCGTCGTAACCGAGCGCGATGCGGCCCTTGCTGGCGATGCCGAAGATGCGCGCCGCGCCGGCACTGGTGAGATCGACGAAGCGCTCCAGCGTCAGCCGCCCGGCGGCAACGTGATCCAGCATCAGGGTGACAAGGGTCTGCACGCCGGTCATCCCCGACGGCGTCTCGGGATAGATCTTGGCCTTTTCCTCAAGGGTATGCGGAGCATGATCGGAGCCGATGACATCGATGAGGCCGTCCGAAACCGCCTGCCACAGCGCCGCGCGGTGATGGGCTTCGCGGATCGGCGGGTTCATCTGCGCCAAGCTGCCGAGCCGCTCGTAGCACTCGGGGGCCGCCAGCGTCAGATGCTGAGGCGTGGTTTCCACCGTGGCGAAGTCGCGCGATTCGGCCAGCAGCGGCAGTTCGTCGGCGGTGGTGACATGCAGAACGTGGAGCCGCCGCCCGGCTTGCCGCGCCAGGCGCAAGACGCGCTCGGTGGAACTGCGGGCGGTTTCGACATCGCGCCAAACCGGATGGGTGCGAACATCGCCGCGCACCGCGAGCCCCTTGCGCTGACGCAGGCGTTCCTCGTTTTCCGAATGCACTGCCAGGCGCCGCGTGCCGCCCTTCAGCGCCGCCAGAATGGCGTCTTCCTGCTCAAGCAGCAGCGTGCCGGTCGACGAGCCGAGGAAGGCCTTGACGCCGCAGACGCCGGGCAAGCGCTCAAGCGCCGCCAAGGCGCCGACATTGGCCGGGGTCGCACCGACATAAAAGGCGTGATCGCAATGCATCCGGCCAGCCGCGCGCGCCAGCTTGTCTTCGATGGCAAGACGCGAGGTGGTCGGCGGCGCGGTGTTGGGCATCTCGAACACCGCCGTCACCCCGCCCAGCACAGCGGCGCGCGATCCCGATTCGAGGTCTTCCTTGTGGGCGTTGCCCGGCTCGCGGAAATGGACCTGGGTGTCGATCACGCCCGGCAGAACATGCAGCCCCGTGGCATCGAACACCTCGGCAGCCGACTCCGGCAAGCGTCCGATGGCGGCGATCTTTCCGGCGCGAATGCCAAGATCGGCTTGCGCAATGCCATTCGGCGTTGCACACATTCCTCCGCGGATTAAAAGGTCGTAGCTTTCCATGGCCTAAGCAGTAGGCTTGGGCGCGTTTATTGGCAACACTACCCGCGATGAGGCAATCTTGATTCGTCCCCCCTGCATTCTCAACGACCGCGCCGTCATCGCTGTGTCGGGACCGGAGGCGCATACCTTCCTGCAGGGCCTCATCACCAACGACATCGCCAAGCTGACGCCGGAGCACTCCCAATACGCCGCCCTGCTCTCGCCGCAGGGCAAGATTCTGTTCGATTTCCTGCTGTTCGCCGAGGGCGAGACGGTTCTGATCGACTGTCGCAAGGACGCGCGGGCGGCGCTGATCAAGCGCCTCAGCCTGTATAAGCTGCGGGCGAAAATCGACATCGCGGCGCGTGACGACCGCATCACCGTCACCGAGCAAGGCCCTGACGACCCGCGGCTCGCCGCCTTGGGTTCTCGCGCCATTGTGGCCGCGGACACCGAGACCGTGGAGGGCACCGACGCCTATCGCGACCGGCGTTGGGGTCTGGGCGTGCCGGAAGGACTCGATTTCGGCTCGGAAAAAATCTTCGCCATGGACGGCGGGCTCGACGAGCTGCATGCGATTTCCTTTACCAAGGGCTGTTATGTCGGCCAGGAGCTGACCGCCCGCATGAAACATCGCGGCACCGATCGCAAACGCCTGTTGCCGGTGAAATCGCCGCTCGCCGACCTGACAACAGGGGCGCCGGTCGTTGCCGGAGACATCGAACTCGGAACCGTGATGTCGTCCTATGGCAATACTGGTTACGCCCTCATCCGCCTCGACCGGCTGACGGAAGCGACGGCCCCGGTCCGCGTCGGCGGCGCCGAAGCTTCCATCATCAAGCCGGATTGGCTTTTTACTTGACGCATCACCCCGGCGCAGCAAACTGTGCCTGTCATGTTCTGGAGGAACACTCATGCTGCATCACGTTTCCATTGGCGTGCGCGACGTTGAACACGCCGCTGAGTTTTATGACGCCGTTCTCGGCGCGCTCGGCTACAAGCGGGTTGTGGAGTTCCTGCCCTATGCCGTCGCCTATGGCGACGACGCGCCCGAATTCTGGGTCACCCTGCCGCACAACAAGCAGGTCGCAACCGCGGGCAACGGCGTACACGTCAGCTTTATCGCCCGCACCAAGGACGCCGTTGACACATTCCATGCTAAGGCGGTGGAACTCGGTGCCCAGGATGCCGGTGCCCCCGGCCCGCGCGCCGACTACAGCCCGGACTATTACGGCGCCTTTGTCTTTGACATCGACGGCAACAAGCTCGAAGCAACGCTGGTGCCACTACCGGCAGCAGCAAAGAAAGTGAGAAAGACAGTGAAGAAAGCAAAAAAAGCGACACCGGCCAAGAAGTCGGTCGCGGCAAAGAAATCCGCGCCAGTGAAAAAGGCTGCCAAAAAAGCCGCCAAGAAGGTGGCCAAGAAAGCCGTCAAGAAAGTCAAAGCCGCACCCGCCAAAAAGGCCGCCAAGAAGGTTGCCAAAAAGAAGGTGGCAAGGAAGAGCAAAAAGAAGTGAGTGACGAGGTCACTCGTTGCCCGTGGCCGAGCGTCGACCCGCTGTACGTCTCCTACCATGACAAGGAATGGGGCGTGCCGGAGTTCGACGCTCGGGCACTTTACGAAAAGCTGGTGCTCGACGGCTTCCAGGCCGGGCTGGCGTGGATCACGATTCTGCGCAAGCGCGAGAACTTCCGCCAAGCCTTCGAAGGTTTCGACCCGGCGAAAATCGCCCGTTATGGCAAGCGCGACGTCGCCCGTCTGATGGCCAACGCCGGCATCGTCCGCAGCCAAGCCAAAATCAACGCCGCCATCAAAGGCGCGCAGCTCTGGCTCGACATCCAGGAAAAGGAACCCGGCGGGTTTCCCTATCTGATCTGGAAGCACGTCGACGGGCGGCCCAGGGTCAATCATTGGCACGCCGGCAGCAAAATCCCGGCCGAAACGCCGATGAGCGTGAAGCTGGCTAAAGAGCTGAAACAGCGCGGCTTCAATTTCTGCGGACCAGTCATCATCTATGCCTTCGCCCAGGCGATCGGCATGGTCAACGATCACCTGGTGACCTGTTTCCGCCATAGTGCCTGTGAAAAGCTGGCCGCTGCGGGGCCGCTAAAAATGCTGGAAGAAAAACGGGCGCGGGCGCGTTGAAGGGGAACTTGATGCTGAAATTTGCCGCCGCGGCCGTTGCCGCCGTTCTTTTGTTCGCAAGTGCCGAGGCCAAGACCCCGGCTGAGGCGTGGCAAGACGGCATCAAGGACGCCAATGCGGTCTGGGGGACGCAGAAACACGCCTACCTCAAGATCAACGACGCCGCCTACATCCACGACGGCGAATTCACTTCGCTGATCGGCGATCCCAAGCAGCCCGCGACCTGGCATTGGGTCAAAGGCAAGGCGCCCAATGCGGCGCTGGTCGCAACCTTTTCCAAGGGCAAGCCGGTGCTGACCAAAGCCGGCAAACCGGTGCCGGCCGAAGCGCTCGCCACCGGCATCGACATTGCTCCCGGCATCGATGTCACCGGCGGGGCGACGCAAATGGCGCCGGGCGAAACCGGTCTCAGGCTGTGGGTGTTCGATCAGGGCCACAAGGCGGCAAAGGCGTTCAAGGGCGTCGACTACTTCCCCTATGATCCGGCCTATCGCGTCACCGCCAATTTCAAGCCCGATCCGAAATTTGCGCCGCACGTCTTCCGCACTTCGCGCGGGCTCGACAAGCAGTTTTTCCATGCCGGCGATGCGACCTTCACCTTGCAAGGTAAGACCGTCACCCTGCCCCTTTACGGCGAATCGAACAAACCGGTTGAGGTGAGGACCCTGACCTCGTTCTTCATCGACGAGCTGACCGGCAAAGGCGCCTATCACGCCGGGCGCTATGTCGATACCGAGCCGTTCGGCAAGTTCCCGCCGGCCAAAGTCGTGATCGACTTCAACTTCGCCTACAATCCCAATTGCGCGCGGTCGAGCTATTTCAATTGCCCGGTCGCGATCGATTTCATCCAGTTGGCGATGAAAGCCGGCGAAAAAGACCCGCACGCGGCCTCGCATTAGGCAGCGGTCTCGATCACGCCGGACCAGCCCAGCCCCTTGTAGGTCTCGTAGCCGGGGGTCAGCGCAAAGGCGACGAGCTTCCCGTCACGGGTGTAGAAGCCTCGGTCGCTGCCCGCG